>NZ_JAHSPD010000001.1:600000-770000 GCF_020141465.1 Roseovarius carneus
GCGGCGACTTCCTCGGTGCTCTCGGGCAGGACCACGGCGAGCGGCGGGCAGCGATAGGCGGTGAGCGCGTCACACTCATAGGCCCGCGTCTGCGCCTCGTCCGAGATCACAGCATTCGCGGGCAAAACGGCCTGAAGCGCCGCCACGATCTCGGCCTTGCGCGCCAGAATTCCGGCATCAGGTGTTGGCATCTGCATCGGGGGCTCCTTTTGATGCGTTTCGCCTTGGTCGTGAGGCACTCAATCGCAGCGCAAGACCTATTGGTAATAAAATATAACCAATTTCTCCCTCTGGCAAGCGGCGCGGGGCGAAGGTATGAATGGGTCATGGATTTACTCAGCCGCCTGGCCCTCTTCACCCCGCTCGATTTCGCCGCTCTGGCCCTCTTGGTCGGCCTCTGGGTTATTTCCGGCTATCTCATTGAGAACCCAGGTAAATCATGGCCTTCAGTCTCGCATCTCATGGCCAATTACCGGCGCGCGTGGATGGTGCACATGGTCACCCGCGATCCGCGTATCTTTGACGCGCAAATCCTCAGCACCCTGCGGCAGAGTACATCATTTTTCGCCTCGGCCACGATGATTGCCCTAGGGGCCGGTCTCGCGCTGTTGGGCAATACCGAGCAATTGATCAGCCTTGCCGACGATTTGGCCATCCCCCAAGACCCTGAGATCGTTTGGGAAATCAAGATCCTCGTGATCCTCGCCTTTCTCGGCAATGCGTTTTTCAAATTCGTCTGGTCGAATCGCCTCTTTGGATATTGCGCCGTGATAATGGCCGCCGTGCCCAATGATGCGGACAGCCCTCTGGCATTGGCGCGCGCCGCCAAGGCAGGAGAGATCAACATCACCGCCGCGCGCAGCTTCAACCGCGGCCTGCGTGCGATCTATTTCGCGCTGGCGGCCGGGGCGTGGCTGGTGGGGGCGGAGGCGTTGATCGGGGCGACGCTCCTGGTCTGTCTTATCCTCGTGCGGCGCGAGTTTGCCTCACAATCGCGCAAAGTGCTGCTTGGACCCGAGCCTGACGAGGCTCCATGACATATTTCACACATAGACGTGACATGCAGGCGGGTCATGATGCGCTATGTATTACGTTATGAGAAAATTTGCCTTGATCCTCGCCCTCGTTGCGGCCCCGTTCACAGCCTTTGCCGGCGCGCCCGAAATCACACAAGTGCGCGCGGTCAAGGAAGGCATGGGTTGGCGGTTTTTCGTCACGATTGCCCATACGGACACAGGCTGGGATCACTATGCCTCAGGCTGGGAAGTGGTTGATGCCAACGGCACAGTTCTGGGCGTGCGCGAGTTTGCCCACCCCTATATGAGCGATGAGCCTTTCACGCGGTCGCTGGGTCATATCATGCTGCCCGATGGCACGCGCGAAGTCTTCGTGCGGGCCTTTTGCTCAATAGGCAACAAAAGTGCAGAGCCTACGCGAGTCGAAATCAGCTATTACGACTAGCCGCTAACGCCGCCCCTCGCGCAGCCACCCCCCAAGAACCAGAGCAGAGATCAGCGCGAGAACCAGCCATGCGGGCAGAAGGTCCGTTTGCGTCACCGACGCTGTGCGGTAAGCGCCGCGCGGGGCGATCCCCATCCATGTGCTGCCCGCCGCCGGGCGCCCCTCGCGCACCGCGCGAATGGTGGGCACACCGTCTTCGATCGCGCGCGCGCCGCCATTGGTCCCGGCAATCAGCGGGGCAAGGACATCGGCGCTCGCCATGGTCTGCTCAAACTCCACCGGGGCGGCTGGGCCAAGGCCAATCACCGCCGTCTGCTCGCCATTGGCGAGGCGGTAGAGGCCAATCACCGGCCCATCGTAAAGCGCCTCATAGCGGCCGGGGCTGACCTCCTCCATCGGCAAGATCACCTCATCGCCAAGCGGCGTTGTGATGGTGACGTCGCCTGCACCCTCCTCCAGCGTGCGGCGGATGACGCGCATCTGCTGGCCCGTGGCCTCTGCCCAAAGCGCTTCTTCCTCAAGCTCTGGTTCTTTCATCATCCAATGGGCCAAACGGCGCAACAATTCGAGTTGCGGCCCGCCCCCCTCAAACCCGCGGTTCCAGAGCCAGGCGTGATCAGATGCCAGAAGCGCCACGCGCCCCTCGCCCACACGGTCAAGCACCAACAAGGGCCGCTCTTCCGCGCCGGACATCAACACATCGCCCGTCACCTCATCAAGATCAATCTGCCGCATCCAGCGGCCCCACTCGCCTGCGTGCATCTGTTCCAGCCCGGCGGTCACGGGATGACGCGCGCCCAGCTCGGAAATAGTGGGGCGGTAGCCCTCTTCGATCACGCGGGCTGTGGGGCGCGCGGGCACGATGGCTTCCAATGGCGAGCGGTAGAGGCTGTCGGCGCTGGCAAAATCTGGCCCTGCATTGATCAAAACCGCGCCGCCCTGCTCCACGTAATTGCGCACATTATCGAGATAGAGCGACGGCAGGATACCGCGCCGTTTGTAGCGGTCAAAGATAATCAGGTCGAAATCGTCGATCTTCTCAAGGAAAAGCTCACGCGTGGGGAAGGCGATGAGGCTCAACTCGCGCACCGGCACCCCGTCTTGTTTTTCCGGCGGGCGCAGGATGGTGAAATGCACAAGGTCCACAGAGCTGTCGGATTTTAAGAGGTTGCGCCATGTGCGCCCACCTGCATGCGGCTCGCCCGAGACCAACAAAACGCTCAGCCGGTCGCGCACACCGTTGATCTGGATGAGGGCAGAATTGTTGCGATCCGTGAGTTCCCCCTCGGCCATGGGCGTGGTGAATTGCAGGACATTGCGTCCCCCATGCGGCAGGGTGAGCGGCAGGTTGATCTCTTCGTTCACCGGCACTTCAAAACGCTGCGGCGGCTCACCATCAACGGAAATATCCAGCGGCACAGTGGTCACCGATGGCGCATCGCCGCTATCATCCACACGCAGCGACAGGATGATCTCCTCACCCAAAATGGCAAAGGCGGGCGCGTTCTCCACGATCAGGCGGCGGTCCCAATCACCCGTGCGCCCGGTGTGCAGCAGGTGCAGCGGCGCAGGCAGGTTGGGCGCGCGCTCAATATCATGGAGGCGCCCATCGCTCAGCATGAAGATGCCCGCGATCCGGCCCTGCGGCTCCTCGGCCAGCGCCTCGGCCAACGCGGTCATCATCTGCGTGCCGCTATTCTCGGCCCCGTCTTGCACGGTGACGCGGCGCACTTCGGTATTGTCGCGCGCGGCGATGCGGGCCGAGAGGGTCTCAGCCGCACTGGCCGTATCCTCGGCTCGGGTAGCAAGCTGTTGGCTGGCGCTCGCGTCCTCAACGACGATGACGATATCGCTCAGATCCGCGCGCTCCTCCCGCTGAAGCGCGGGGCCCATGAGGGCGGCCAGCACCACGATCCCCGCGAGGCCCCGCAGCGCCCAACCAGAGAGGCCGCGGTTAAGCGCCAGGGCAACCCCGGCCAGCGCCATGCCGCCCAGCGCCGCAATGAGCCAGATCGGCAAAAGCGGATCAAATATGATACTTCCGGTCATTGGCCCAACCTGTCGAGAAGGGCCGGCACATGGACCTGATCCGATTTGTAATTGCCCGTCAGCACATGCATCACAAGGTTGACGCCAAAGCGGTACGCCAGCTCGCGCTGCCGCTCTCCGGCAAAGCCGCGCCCGACGGGAAACATCGGATTGCCCCGCGCGTCCACGGCCCAGGCAGCGCCCCAGTCATTGCCGCCAATCACCACCGGGCTGACACCATCATTGAGGTTGCGAAACGGCATGCCTTCGATCTGTTCGGCATCCGCAGGGGCCGATTCCACCCAGACAGGGCGGCCTGCGTGGCGGCCCGGAAAGTCCTGAAGCAGGTAGAACGTCCGCGTGAGCACATGGTCCTGCGGCACCCGCTCCAGCGGCGGAATGTCGAGCGGTGCGGCAAGGCGTTGCAGCTTGGCCCCATTGGGCGAGGACGCGCCAAAAGCGGCGATATCAGCGTCACGCGTGTCAAAGAGGATCATCCCGCCTGAGCGCAAATATTGGTTGAGCCGCACATAGGCCTCCGCCGAGGGCGTCGGCTGATCGGGTGTAATCGGCCAGTAAAGAAGTGGATAAAACGCCAGCTCGTCCCGCTCCAGATCAACGCCCACTGGGGGGGCAGGCTCCACCGTTGTGCGGAAAAAGAGCGTCTGACCGAGCCCCAAAAGGCCCGCGCGCGCGGTGTCGTCCAGACGAGCATCGCCGGTGAGAATATGGGCCAGCGTCACCTCTGATGAGAGGGCCGCCTGACTTTGCTCGGCTGCGGTCTGGGCCTGTGCATCGGGCGCGACAAGCATCAGAGCCGCAAAAAGCGCTGCCGCGCGCGCCGGGATAAGGCGGCCCGAAAGGGCGAGCGAGGCAAGGATATCCGCCGTCAGCAACAAAAGCGCCGCCGCAAGAAGCCAGCCGCCCAAAGGGGCCTCGGCAGGCCGCGCAAGCCCTGTCACGGGGACGCGCGCGGGCCATGTCACGGGCTCCAGCACCGCATCCGCACCGAGCACGTTGCGCGCAATGCGCCTTTCGGGGCCATCATACAGACCGGGCTGCAATGCAGGACCCAGAGCGTCCGCAGCAAGCGCCTCACCCGCCACGCCGGGCAGCGTGTCGCCGTCCTGCAAGCTGCCAAACCCATCAAGCACCTGCACGGGTTGCCATGTGGTGCCGATCAGATCTTCGGCGTCCGGCATGCTTGCAGCAGAGGAGATCGCCAGCCGTTCCAACATCTGCACAAAGAGACCCGAGAGCGGCAGCGTGGACCATTCAGCATTGGCCGTGATGTGGAAAAGCACCACCTGCCCCTGCCCAATCCGCTTGCGCGTCACCAAAGGCGTGCCATCGGTCAACTGTGCGATCACGCGGTCGGCAAGAGTGGGGTCAGGCTGTGCCATGACCTGCGAATTCACCACCACATCGGCTGGGATGACGAGACCCGCAAAGGGGCTATCCTCGGCAAAGGGCGCGAGGGATTTGGGCGCACCCCAGCTCATCGCGCCGCCCACCGTGCGCCCGCCCACACGCAGACGCACAGGCATCAGCGCATCCTCCTCGGACCGTGACACGTCGCTCGCGGCAAGGCGCGGGCCTGCGAAGCGCAGCAAGGTGCCCCCCGCGTTCGTCCAGTCCAAAAGCGCGGCCTGCTCTGCGCCCGACAGGGTGCCCACATCGGCCAGAACGATGACATTGGGGCTGGCCGGTAGGATATCCATCAGCGCGCCATCCAGTATATCGGCGGCGGGAGCCAGCGCCCGCTCAAGGTAATGCAGCGGCGAGAGTAGTTCGAGGCCTTCGCGGTCATCGCGCCCGGCGATCAGGGCCACTTCGCGGCGTTTGAGGCTATCATCCGAGAGGGTCACGGCACCTGCATGGCTCTGACCGGCAATCTCAAACCGCGTGATACGCGCGCGCAGCTCAGCTGGCAGCGACAGGGCCACCTCGCCTCGCGTCTCGCCCTCGGGGAAGGTGAGTGTCGCACTGCTGAGAACACGCGGCGTGCCCGACGGATCAAGCCCATGGGCCAGAAGTGTCACCTCGCGCGCGCTGCCGGGCTGCGCGCGCTGCGCCGTGAGGGCAAGGGTGCCATCCTCAATGCGCGCGGGCGTAAGCGCAAAGATCGGGGCCGCGCTCTCGAACACAGTGACCGGGCCGCGCGCCTCCAAAGCCTCCAGCAAATCATCGCGCCCCTCGCGGGCCAGCCCATCGGAGAGCCAGCGGGTCTCGAACCCCTCCTCGCCCAGCGCGGCGGCGGCCTCCTCCATCTGCGCCTCGGACGGGGCCCATGCGGCAGGGGACGCCGTGGCCAGACGGCTGCGCCATGTCTCGGCGGCCTGAAAGACAGGCGGCTCCGGATCGGTGAGGCGCATCAGCGCCACGGCCCGCCCATCACGCCCGGCCTCGGCCAGCATCGCGTCCAGAAGATCGCGCTGCGCGGGCCAATCACGGGCGCTGGCCCAGCTTGCGTCAAGCACCACAAGAAGCGGCGCGGTGCTGCGCGCCTCGCTCGCGTCACGTGGGTTGAGCACTGGCCCCGCAAGCCCCACAATTACCGCCGCCACAGCCAGCATCCGCAATAGGAGCAGCCACCACGGTGTGCGATCCGTCACGCTATCCTCGTCCTTGAGGCCCAGCATCAGCGCCACACCCGGAAAACGCCGCCGCACGGGCGAGGGCGGCACCGCGCGCAGCAATATCCACAAGATCGGCAAAAGCGCCAACGCCACCAAGAGCCATGGTGCGGAAAAACCGATGGGGCCAAGCGTCATGTGACGCGCCCGCCGCTTATGGCCCCATGAAGCCACAAAAGCGCCGATTGGGCCGACGCATTGGTGCGGTGTGTGTGCAGTTGCCAGCCGGTGGTAGCGCAAATCTGCGAAAGCTCGGCCTTGCGGGCAGCAAGCCGCTCCAGATATTTGTCGCGCAGGTCTGACGCCTTGAGCGTTTCATGGGCCAGCGTGCCACCCACGGATTCGAAAATCGCGCGACCCCGGAAGGGAAACGACTCCTCCGCCGGATCAAGCACTTGCAACAGAACACCGCGCACGCCACGATCTGCGGCCTTGGTGAGGGCCGCGCGGACCGGCTCGAAATCGCCCAGAAAATCCGACACGAACATCGCGCGGCTATGGGGCAGCATTCCACGCGCTTCGGGCGCGCCGTAATCCTCGCTTGCGTCTTGGGAAAACAGCGCGGCCAAACGCTCCACCTGCGCGCGGCCCCGGCGCGGTGGCAACGCCCCACCCGTGAGGCCCACACGCTCGCCCCCGCGCAAAAGCAAGATGGACGCGGCCAACGCCAAAAGCCGCGCGCGGTCTGACTTCTCGGGCAGGCCGGGCTCAGACGCAAATCGCATGGAGGCCGCACCATCCACCCAGAGCATGACGCTCTGCGCGATCTGCCATTCACGCTCGCGCACATATTGCACGTCACTGCGCGCGGACCGGCGCCAGTCAATCATGCGCAGCGCGTCGCCCTGTTGCACAGGGCGGTATTGCCAGAAGTCATCGCCCATGCCCGCCCGCCGCCGACCGTGTTCGCCCAGCAAAACGGTGCCCGCAAGCTGATCCGCCCGTGCCAGAAGTGCGGGAAACCGAGCCGCCTCAGCCTCAGCCATGGCCCGCAGGCCGGAGACCCGTGGTGAGAGGGCGGCGTCGCTCACGCGGCGGCCCGTGGCTGCATCATGGCCTCAGCGGTCTCAGTGATCAGACCCTCAAGGCTGTCACCCCGCGCGCGCGCCGAGAAGTTAAGCGCCATCCGGTGAATAAGAACCGGTTGCGCCATCACCGCCACATCCTCGGCGTTGGGGGCCAGCCGCCCCTGCAAAAGCGCGCGCGCCCGCACAGTCAACATAAGCGCCTGTGCCGCGCGCGGGCCGGGACCCCAAGCCACGCTCTCACGGACCTTGTCGCTGGCCGACACATCATCAGGCCGAAAGGCCCGCACGAGATCAAGGATCATATCCATCACACCATCCCCCACAGGCATCCGACGCAAGAGAGATTGCGCCGCAATGAGCCCGTCTGCGGTAAAGACCGCATGCGCCTCATCCTCTGCCGCGCCCGTAGTGGCCAAGAGAATATCACGCTCCGTCGCACGGTCTGGGTATGGCACATCGATCTGTACCAAAAACCGGTCAAGCTGCGCTTCGGGCAAAGGATACGTCCCCTCCTGCTCAATCGGGTTCTGCGTGGCCAGCACATGAAACGGCGCGCCAAGGCTGCGATCCTGCCCGGCCACGGTCACCTGCCGCTCCTGCATCGCCTGCAAAAGGGCCGATTGGGTCCGGGGGCTCGCGCGGTTGATCTCATCCGCCATCAGAAGCTGGCAAAAGATCGGGCCGGGAATGAATTTGAACGCGCGACTGCCATCCGCGCCGGTCTCCAGAACTTCGCTGCCCAAAATATCGGCAGGCATCAAATCAGGGGTGAACTGCACCCGGTTGCCCTGAAGCCCCATGACGGTCGAGAGCGTCTCCACCAGCCGCGTCTTGCCCAGCCCCGGAAGACCCACAAGAACCGCATGCCCCCCGCACAAAAGAGCCGAAAGCGCGAGATCCACGACCCGCTCTTGCCCGATGAACCGGCGGGTGATCGACGCGCGCGCCTCGGCCAGCTTGGCCTCCAGCGTCTCGATCTCGGCCACCAGATTGGCGTCATCGGTCATGGCAATACTCCTGTCCAAGCTATATCCAGACTTAAGAGTGTATCGCGCGAAGAGGAAATGGCAAAAGATATGAGCGGAGAAAAGATCACGACACCGTCAGCAGAAAACATCGCAGCCTCCGCAAAAGCGGCCGGTGCCAAGGGGCTCCCGCCAGTGCACCTCTGGGACCCGCCCTTCTGCGGAGACCTTGATATGCGCATCATGCGCGATGGCACATGGTTCTACCAAGGCACGCCCATCGGGCGGCCTGGCCTCGTGCGGCTCTTCTCCACGATCCTGCGCAAGGACGGCGCTAAATATTTTCTCGTCACCCCGGTGGAGAAGGTCGGCATCACGGTCGAGGACGCACCTTTCGTCGCCATCGACTTCGAGACGGCGGGCAGCGGTGCGGCCCAATCGCTGGCATTCGAGACCAATGTGGGCGACACGGTGCGCGCGGGGCCGGACAACCCGATCCGCGTGGTGCGCGACGCCGAGACGGGCGAGCCCTCCCCCTATGTGATGGTTCGCAACGATCTTGAGGCATTGATCGACCGCAAGAGCTTCTACCGACTGGTCGAAATCGGCACGCATCACGATGGCTGGTTTGGCCTCTGGTCGGGCGGCAGTTTCTTCGGCATCATCCCCTCGGATGAGCTTCCAGAGGCCTGAATGCCCCGCTTCTGCGCCAACCTGTCGATGCTCTTTCAGGAGCTGCCATTGCTTGAGCGTTTCGCCGCCGCCGCACACGCAGGCTTTGAGGCGGTCGAAGTGCTCTTTCCCTATGACGACCCCACCCCCCTCATTCAGCGCGCCCTCATCTCATCCGGCTTGCCGCTCGCGCTGATCAACACACCCCCGCCCAATTGGACCGGCGGCAACCGTGGCTTCGCCGCCGTGCCGGGGTCCGAAGACCGCTTCCGCCATGATTTCAAACGCACCCTGCGCTACGCAGACGTCCTCAGGCCGCGTTTCATCCACATCATGGCAGGCGCCGCGTCAGGCACCGACGCACTGGACGCATTCACCAACAACCTCACATGGGCCGCAGCCGAGGCTCCAAACCAACGCCTTACGATCGAGCCGATCAACACGGACGACATGCCGGGCTATTTTCTCAATGATTATACCCAAGCCGCCGAAATTCTAGACAGGGTCGCGGCCCCCAACCTGCACATGCAATTCGATGCCTACCACGCCCATAAAATCACCGGTGATATGCTCACCACATGGCGCACGCACGCGCACCGCATCGCCCATATCCAAATCGCCTCCCCCAATGGCCGCCACGAACCAGACAGGAGCCCAGTCGACTATCCCAACTTTTTCAATACCTTGGATGACAGCGGATACGCGGACTTCGTCAGTGCTGAATACATCCCCCGTACCACCACGACCGAAGGCCTCGGCTGGATGATCTAAAGCGTCTCAAATTATACTTGAGGCACGAAGATAATTTGAAACGCGCACTGACCTTATATGTTGCGAGCGTTTCGAGAAAAGCAGTGCTTCAGGTTTTTCCCGAAACGCTTTAGACCGCTGGCTTTTTCTTGGCTGAAATACCCAAAAACGACACCACAAAACCGCACAAACTCTTGAAGCTGCCCAAACACCAGCCCCAAACACCCAACAGCGCGCCAGCGCTCAAACCGGCGCGCAGCACGGCGCTCCGTCAGGTCAGAGCGTCCTCAATGCGCCTCGGCCCAATTTGCCCCCTGCCCCGCATCCACAGTCAACGGCACATCAAGCTTCACCACAGGCCCGGCGGCGGCCTCCATCACCTCGCGGGCGGCGGCAATCACGCGTTCCTCGGCCCCCGCCTCAACCTCAAAGAGCAATTCATCATGCACCTGCAACAGCATCTTGCAGGGCAGGTCCGCAATCGCCTCGGGCATCCGGATCATCGCGCGCCGGATCACATCGGCTGCCGTGCCCTGAATGGGCGCGTTGATCGCCGCACGCTTGGCAAACCCTGCGCGCGGGCCTTTGGCGGAAATCTCGGGGGTATGAATCTTGCGGCCAAAAAGCGTCTCAACATGGCCATGCTTTTTAGCAAACTCAACAGTGGCATCCATGTAATCACGGATGCCCGGGAAGCGCTCAAAATACCGATCAATAAAGCCCTGCGCCTCGGCTCTTGGGATGCGCAGATTGCGCGCCAAACCAAACCCCGAAATCCCATAGATCACGCCAAAATTGATCGCCTTGGCGCTGCGGCGCACTTCGGGCGTCATGGCGTCCATCGGCACGCCGAACATCTCCGAGGCGGTCATCGCATGAATGTCATGCCCCTGTCGAAATGCCTCTTTCAGCGCGTCAATATCCGCCACATGCGCCAGAATCCTCAGCTCGATCTGGCTGTAATCCAGCGCCACAAGCGTGCGCCCCTCGGGGGCCACAAACGCCTCGCGGATGCGGCGGCCTTCCTCGCTGCGGATGGGGATGTTTTGCAGGTTCGGATCAGACGAGGCCAGCCGCCCGGTGCTCGCCCCCGCCTGCATATAGGATGTGTGCACCCGCCCCGTATCAGGGTCGATATGATCCTGAAGCGCGTCCGTATAGGTTGACTTGAGCTTGCTGAGCTGACGCCAATCCAGCACCCTTGCTGGCAGCGCGTGTTCGGTCGCCAGATCCTCCAGCACATCGGCACCCGTGGCATAAGCCCCCGTCTTGCCCTTCTTGCCGCCCTCAAGGCTCATCTCGTCAAAGAGAATTTCGCCCAGCTGCTTGGGCGAGCCCACATTGAAGCTGCGCCCGGCAAGCTCATGAATCTCCGCCTCAAGCCCCGCCATCTTCTGCGCAAACGCATTGGACATACGGCTCAGCACGTCGCGATCCACCAGGATCCCATGCCGCTCCATCTGCGCCAGCACAGGCACGAGAGGCCGCTCCAGCGTCTCGTACACGCGGGTGACCTGCGCACGGTGAAGCTGCGGCTTGAACGTGAGCCAGAGCCGCAGGGTGATATCTGCATCCTCCGCTGCATATTTCACCGCCTCCTCAACCGGCACCCGGTCAAAGGTGATCGCAGACTTACCGCCCCCCAAAAGGGATTTGATCGGAATCGGCGTGTGGCAAAGATAGCGCTCACTGAGCGCATCCATCCCGTGATTATGCATCCCCGCATGGAGCGCATAGGACATCAGCATCGTGTCATCTACCGGCGCAATCGCCACACCGTAGCGGGCCAGAACCTTGGCATCGTATTTCATATTCTGCCCGATCTTGAGAACCGCCGGGTCCTCCAGAACAGGCTTCAACGCGGTCACTACAGCGTCCAGATCAAGCTGCCCATCGGCCAAAATGTCCGAGCCAAAGAGATCATCCGCATCGCCATCCTTATGGGCCAGCGGGATGTAACAGGCCTGCCCCGGCTCCACGCTGAGGCAGATGCCGACAAGCTCCGCCTGCATGTCATTGAGCGATGTGGTCTCGGTATCCACGGCCACATATCCGCGCGCCATGATCCGCTTCACCCAGACCTCAAGCGCCGCCATATCTGACACACGCTCGTAGCCATCCGGATTGATTGCGGGCCAATCGGGCGCGCCCTCCTCGGCCCCTCTCGGCGCCTCCTCGGTGATCACCGGCGCCTCGGCCCCGACAGCGGCGGCAATGCGCTTGGTCAGGGTGCGAAACTCCATCTCGGCGAGAAAGCCCAAAAGCACATCCGGGTCCGGATCACGCACCTCCAGATCATCAAGGCCAAACTCCAGCGACATATCGCAATCGAGCTGCACCAACTGGCGCGACAAACGGATCTGATCTGCGTGATTGATCAAGGTCTCACGTCGCTTGGGCTGCTTAATCTCGCCTGCGCGGGCCAAAAGCGTATCAAGATCGCCGTATTCGTTGATCAAAAGCGCCGCCGTCTTCACCCCGATCCCCGGCGCGCCCGGCACGTTATCCACCGAATCACCGGCCAGCGCCTGCACATCGACGACCCGCTCCGGCCCCACGCCAAATTTCTCCTCAACCCCCTCCACATCAATGCGCTTGTTCTTCATCGCGTCGAGCATCTCAACCCCGCCGCCCACAAGCTGCATCATGTCCTTGTCCGACGAGATGATCGTCACCCGCCCGCCCGCATCGCGCGCGCGGCAGCTCAGCGTGGCGATGATATCGTCGGCCTCAAACCCCTCCATCTCCTTGCACGCAATGTTAAACGCCTCGGTCGCGCGCCGCGTCAGGGGGATCTGCGGACGCAACTCTTCAGGCATCGCCTCGCGGTTGGCCTTATACTCTGAATAAAGCTCATTGCGGAACGTATGGCTGCCCTTGTCGAAAATCACCGCCACGTGGGTCGGCGCATCGGGCCCCGTGTTTCCCTCGACATAACGCTGAAGCATGTTGCAAAAGCCAGACACCGCCCCGATGGGCAGCCCGTCCGATTGCCGCGTCAAAGGCGGTAGCGCATGATAGGCGCGAAAGATAAATGCCGACCCATCAATCAGATGCAGATGACATCCCTTGCCAAACCCAGTGCTCATCTTCGCCCCCCGCTAATTACGGCCCAAGATATGACACGCCGCGCGCGCACCCGCCAGAGGCCCCACGGCCCCTCCCAGCTTTCTTCTTAGCAAAAATACTCAAAATCGGAGATCGCTCAGCACCCAAGCGCCGGAGGATTCAGACCTTACCCTCAAAATCCTTGTGGATGATCTTGCAATCGCAATAGGGGCACTCGACCCAGCCTTGATCTGTCGGGATCTGCAACCAAACCCTGGGATGGCCCAACGCGCCCTCGCCACCGTCACATGATATGCGGTATTTCTCAACGATGCGGGTCTCTGGAGCCTCAGTCACCATCGGGGCGTTTCCTTTTGCCTGTGCTTGGTCTACCCCCTCGTTATCTGCGATGACACGAGCGAGGGCAAGAGCACCATGAACGCATCAGCCATTGAGATACGCGGCCTGCGCAAAACCTATGGCGGCACGGCCAAATCCGCGCCGAAAGAGGCTCTGCAAGGCGTCGATCTCGACATCCCCGCAGGCTCGGTCTTTGGCCTTCTGGGCCCCAATGGTGCGGGCAAGTCCACGCTGATCAACATCCTTGCCGGGCTGGTGATCAAAAGCGCCGGGCAGGTCACGATCTGGGGCTTTGATCAGGACGTGAACCCACGTCAGAGTCGGGCCGCCATCGGCGTCATGCCCCAAGAGCTTAACCTTGATCCCTTCTTCACCCCGCGCGCAGCCCTTGAGGTACAGGCGGGCCTTTACGGCGTTCCGAAATCACAGCGGCGCAGCGACGAGATCCTCCGCCTCGTAGGGCTTGAAGACAAGGCCGAGGCCTATGCCCGCGCGCTCTCGGGTGGGATGCGGCGGCGTCTGTTGCTGGCCAAGGCGCTGGTCCATCGCCCGCATGTGCTGGTTCTGGACGAGCCGACGGCGGGCGTGGATATCGAGCTGCGTCAGATGCTGTGGGACAACATTCGCAAACTGAACCGCGAGGGGATGACGATCATCCTGACTACGCATTATCTGGAAGAGGCCGAAGAGATGTGCGACGAGATCGCGATCATCAATCACGGCGCGGTCGTGGCGCGCGACAGCACGCAAAACCTTCTGGCGCGTATGGATACACGCACGATGGTTGTGGTGCCCGAAAGTGCGCCCGGCACCCTGCCCGATATGGAGGGGATCACGGCTGACATGCGCAACGATGGCACGATCGCGCTAACCTATCACGCGGGCCAAACGCGGGCCGAGGATGTGCTGGACGCGGTGCGCGCCGCCGGCATCCAGATCCGCGATCTGCGCACCGAACAGGCCGATCTTGAGGATGTGTTCCTGAACTTGACCCAAAGCCGGTGAGGCCCTGTGCGGTTCAGGCGGCGACCACCCGCAGTTGAAAGCAATTGTTCCGTGCAGAGCGTATATCGACAAAGGCCACATCCGCCCGCGCCAAGATCGCAGTGGCGGTCTGGGCGATATCCTCAGACGGGGTGATGCGGCCTGTGCCATAGACAATTCGCTCATCAGGGCCATAGCCCTTCAAGAGGTAATCCGGGCTGGTCGTCAGGATATCTGGTAGGGGCGCACCGCGCCCCACATAGGCGCCACATTGCGTGGCACATAAGAAAATCGGCCCTGTCTCGGCATAGGCGTGCAGCGCGGCAAAGGGACGATGCGCGAGGATCAGCATCTCTTGCCCCCTCGGCACATCGCACAGACAATGGCGGCACGGAACGCCGGTGCCATCCGAAATTACACGCTCGGGGGTCAAACCATAGGCATCGGGCGCGCCGGATTGATAGGCGCGCACTTGGTCCGTCGGCAGGGGGAGAAAACGCAAAACTGTCGCGGGATCGGGTATCATAAGGCAGGCTCCTTTGCTCTGCCTTATGGCCTACGGGGCTTGCTGGCACGCAGCGACCCGGAAGATGCGCATTACGCCGGTTTGGCCACCAAGGGGCCAAGAACGCGCCCTCCGAGGACATGCATATGCAGATGTGGCACTTCCTGAAGCCCTGCCTCGCCCGCGTTTGAAATCACACGGTAGCCGTCCTCACCATCGCCCGGTCGCAAGCCCGTCATGCGACAGACCTCGCCAATGGTGCGTGTGAAATCGGCGATCTCCGCCGCGCTCGCCTCGGCGGCAAAATGGTCATAGGTGACATAAGGCCCTTTGGGGATCACCAGCACATGCACCGGCGCCTGAGGGTAAAGATCGCGGAAAGCAAGGCAATGCGCCGTCTCCAACACAGTGTCGTTCGGGATCTCGCCGCGCAGGATTTTGGCGAAGATGTTCTGGTCGTCATAGGCGTAGGGCATGTGGCATCCTTTGGTGGCGCGCTGTTTTGGGTCAATCAGTCGGCAAAGAGGTGATCAGTTTCGGCGATCTCGCGCGCCTTGTCATGGCTGATATCAAGAAACTTCGCGATGGGGCCAGTGTTCTCGGCGGGGCCGAATTGTTCGCGTATGATGTGATGATGCTCGAATTCAGCGTCGCGGATCTTGTCGCTCTCAAAGGTCATATCGCCCCGGATCGTGGGCAAAAGCCGCTCCAGCGTTTCGCTGCTTGTCTGCTCACCCGCGAGGCCCACCCTTGTGGCATGGCCGATCAGATAATTGTCGGTGAAAACACACTGAATTTCCAACAGGCGGGTCGTACTGCGATCATTACAGAAATCCTGCAAGAGATCGAGATTGCCGGGGTCCATGCAGACGATCATCTGATCCGTCTCATAATAATCAAAGAGCATCCGCATCAACGCGCGGCGGTGGCGGGTGCGCTTCTCAAGGCTGGATTGAATGCCCCCCAGATCCGGCAGGTCGGCATCTTCCTCGTTAAAGAGATAATCAATCGTTGGCACATTGGTGACTTGCCGCACACGCTCCAAAAGGCGCTTGGCCACATGCCATTTCTTGCACACGACGATCATCAATTCCCGCTGCCGTCCAAGCGAGCTTTCCGTCTCCCAAAACCGGCTCCCAAACCGACGCCCAATGCGGCCCCGGTCGGTGAGAAATTTAAAAAGGCTCCGCCCTTCGTTGGAGATTTTGAACTCCGCCCGGTCATCGGAATAAAGCGCACCGAGCCGCGCCTTCAACTCCTTCGCCTCAGAGCTGATCTTGCGCGCAAAAAGCGCGTCTTGGCCCAAAAGCAGCTCGTAGTGATCGTTGTAGAAGGTCTGCGGCATCCCGTACTCGGTGAACATCAGGAAGGTCAGCGTGCGCGTACGGATCTCAGAGTCGGGAACAATATGGCGCACGAGGGTCTGGAAGAACGTCTCATCAGGAATCCACGTGGTGCGGAAAAACCGCATCACATCACCGCGCGTTTGGACGAAATCCAAAATCCACTCAATGGTGCGACGGCGCAGGCACCACCACTGACTGCCAATCTGGATCTGAATATCGGGTGGTATCTCACGCTGAAGCCGCAGCTTCTCCTGCGCCTTGGCAGAGGCATAAAAGAGCCACTTGTTTTTACGCTCGTTGAAGAAATGGCGGTAGATCAGCCGCTCTTCCTTCATGCCTGTCTTGATCCAATCACTGTCGAAATAGTCAAAACTCTCAATATAATCGACATCCTCGGCATCCAAAAACTCATGCGCATAGCGCGAGGATTTGATCGCAGCACAATCGCCCGACAGCATGTAGAAATGCGTGGCGCGCGGGAAGGCCTGCACCGCCGCCTCCACCGCCAGAAGCGTGGCCTGCACGAGGCTCCACTCACCCCACCCGCATTTGAGCCGCTTGCGCGCAAAGGTGACATTGGGATTGTCGCCCAAAGCCTCCTTGATGCGGCGGAAATCTTCCGCGTTGGCGCGGCCATCAAAATGGATCGCCATGTAATCACCAGCCGCCGTCAACATCTCCGCCTGACCGATGATGGCCTCGGGATCTTTGTGACAGAGTAATATGAAAGCGATTTTTGCCATTCGGAAAACAGACTACCCCTTGTTTCAAAGGTTTTTTACAGTGATAATCTCGTTACCATAGGGTTAAAACCGCCATCGTCGTGTTTTTTTAACCTGATAATCAACAATAAGTCCTAAACGGGCATCTGAGTTTTTGGAGACGGCAGGTATGGGTTTTCCCGGAACTTGGATGACTGAGAGCGAAAGCGTGGTGTATCGCGTGGTGCCGAAATGCGCCTGCTCGACCATTGGGCAAATCCTTTATTACTCAGATCACGGCACATTTTTCGACGGCGATATCCATGACGCCAAGAGCGGTCTGCACAAATGGGCGCTGGACGACAGCCAGCAGCTGATCACCGCCAATGTGACCGCCCATAAAAGTCACGCCTTCACCTGCGTGCGCAATCCCTACACCCGCATCCTCAGTTCGTTTTTCGACAAGATTTGCGGGATTCAGCGCAACGGGAAACGCTATCGAGGCAAGCTCGTGCCGCTTTTGATCCAAAAATACGGGATCGAAGTGGGCGGCGACGACGGCAAGGATGAGTTTGACCAGATCAAGAGCTTCCGCCGCTTCTTGCTCTTTGCCCGCGACACCATCCGCTGGCGGCGCCCGATGGACCCCGATATCCATTGGTCCGCACAGTCAGGGCATGTGAGCACGTTCATCGTAAACGGGGGGACCTATGACAAGATCTTCTGGACCGAGGATTTCAACGCCGGGATGCAGCAAGTGCTCGACGCGATCGAGACCCCCCAAAAGGTAGATCTGGCGGCGATCCCCCGCTTCAACGAATCCGAAGGGCACGGGCCCAAGCGCGCGCACCCGGTCGAGGACTATTTCGACGATATGGCGATGCATCTGGTCTACGAGATATACAAACGCGATTTCGAGCTTTTCAAATATGATTTCAAGGACCCCTCCAACAAAATGCCCATAGGCGAGATTGATCTGGATGAGGTCCACGCCAAGCTGGGTGAATGAAACACCTGTGGGGTTTGGATATTTGAACCAAGAAAAAGCCCAGTAAGCATTTCTTAACTACGAATCGCGCAAGCTGATCTTGCGGTACAGGCTGGGAAGCCGATGACCGCCCAAGGAAAAGTCGCGCGCCGGGCGGTAGCCTGCATCAGGAACGCTCTGACCGACGCTGCTCCCGGCGCACGCATTTGATTTTTTCTTGGTTCAAATATCCAAATCTCGGCCGCTCGGCCGGGCCTCAACATGCTTTATTCCTCGGCGTTCAAAGTAGCCCTTCAGCCCGAAACATCTCCATCACATCCGCCTCGGGCCGCGCGCCGTAATGCCCGATCACCTCACGCGCCGCGATACATCCCATGCGGCCAGAGACGCTCAGACTTTGCTCCGTGGCCACACCATAGAGAAAGCCTGCCGCAAATTGGTCACCTGCACCGGTGGTATCCACAGCCGCCACGCCCTGCACAGGCACGCTGACCGTCTCTTCACCGCACACAATAACCACATCCGCGCCCGCGCGTGTGCAAACAATCAACCTGCTCTCAGACGCCGCAGTCTCCAGCGCCGCCCCCAAATCCTCGGTCTGGTAGAGCGATGTCCACTCATGCTCATTGCCGATCACATAATCCAGATCGCGCACAAGCCCGCGAAAGTCATCGCGGTGCCGGTCCACGCAGAACGGATCGCTGAGCGACACCCCCGCCATGCCCCCGCCTGCACGACAAGCAGCCGCCGCCTCGGCAAACGCCGCTTTCCCCTTGGGTTTGTCAAAGAGATATCCTTCCAGCAGCAATATCCCCGCCGCCCCCGCCACATCCGCGCGCACGTCCTCAGAGCCAAGCTCGGTCGAGATGCCCAGATAGGTGTTCATCGACCGCTCCCCATCGGGAGACACGAAGATCATCGACCGCGAGGTTGGCATGTCCGCGCCGCGCGGCGCATTGACGAAATCCGTGCCAACATCCGCCATCGCCTTTGCGTAATAATGCCCAAGCGCATCATCCGCGACCCGCCCGATCAACGCCGTGCTCAGCCCCAGCGCCCCCATACCCGCGATCGTATTGGCCACCGACCCGCCCGGCATTTGCTGGCGGTTTTCCATCGCCTCATATAATGCCTCGCCGCGGTCCTGCTCGATCAGGGTCATGACACCTTTTTCCACGCCCATGCGCGACAAGAACCCATCGTCGCATTGGCTGATCACGTCCACGACGGCATTGCCGATCCCGACAGCTTGGTACTTGGTCATTGGGTCTTGTCCTCAAATTGGCACAGATCTCGGATCAGGCAGGTGGGGCACATCGGTTTGCGTGCCTTGCAGTGATAGCGCCCATGCAGGATCATCCAGTGATGGGCGTGGTGTTGGTAATCAGCGGGGATGTGGTCCTCGACGGCGCGCTCCACGGCCACAACATCGCGGCCGGGCGCGATCCCTGTGCGATTACCAATGCGAAAGATATGCGTATCGACGGCCTGTGTGGGCATCCCCCACCACATATTGAGCACGACATTGGCCGTCTTGCGGCCCACCCCCGGCAGGCTTTCAAGGGCGGCGCGCGAATTGGGCACTTCACCGCCATACTCATCGACCAGTATCTGGCTCAGCTTCATCACGTTCTTCGCCTTCTGGCGAAAAAGCCCGATTGTCTTGATATGATCTGTCACGCCCTCAAGGCCCAGATCGAGCATCTTCTGCGGCGTATCGGCAATCTGGAAAAGCGCCCGTGTGGCCTTGTTGACACCCGCGTCCGTCGCCTGCGCACTCAGCGCCACGGCCACGACAAGAGTATAAACGTTGACGTGCTCCAACTCGCCCTTCGGTTCAGGGTCGGCTGCGTGGAAGCGCTCAAAGATCTCGCGGATCGTGTGATAGTCGAGTTGTTTTGCGGCTTTGCTCATGGGCATCCCTATGACGCCAAAATCCACAATGCGCAATATTCGGGTCGCGGGCGCATCGGGGGCTCACTAGAATGACACTCATGCCAGAGGAGAGCCTGATGACCACGCCAACCGCCCCCGATGAGGGATATCATTTCAGCGTCATGCGCCGCGCGATCGAGGCGATCGACGCAGGCGGCACCGATCTGACGCTCGACGCGCTTGCGCGGCAGATGGACATGAGCCCTGCGCATTTTCAGCGGCTTTTCTCCGCATGGGTCGGCGTATCGCCCAAGCGCTATCAGCAATATCTGACGTTGGGCCATGCCAAGGCGCTTTTGGCCGCGCGCTTCACCACGCTTGCCGTGGCCGGTGAGGCGGGTCTATCTGGCACGGGGCGTCTGCATGATCTCTTCGTGCGGTGGGAGGCCATGAGCCCCGGTGAGTTTGCCCGCAAGGGCGCGGGCTTGCGCATCTTTTGGGGCTGGTTCGAGAGCCCCTTCGGCCTCAGCCTTGTCATGGGCACCGACAAGGGAATTTGTGGCATCGGGTTTGCCTCCGAGGCGGGCGAGGCCGCGACTATGGAGGATCTGCAAGGCCGTTGGCCGGGAGCGGAATTCGTTGAGGACCCCATGCGCCTGCGCCCTTGGGTTCTGGCCGCTTACGGCGCAGCTGCAAATGAGGCCGCCCCTCTTTATCTCATCGGCGCACCCTTCCAGATCAAGGTCTGGGAGGCCCTGCTGCGCATCCCCTCGGGCCATGTCACCACATATTCCGAGATCGCCGAAGCAATCGGCCACCCCCGCGCCGTGCGCGCCGTCGGCACCGCCGTGGGGCGCAACCCGATCAGCCTGCTGATCCCCTGCCATAGGGCGCTACGCAAATCGGGGGGCTTGGGCGGGTATCACTGGGGATTGCCGGTCAAACGCTCCATGCTGGCATGGGAAAGCGCGCGTGCAGAAGCGTGTGCAGACATCTGAGCCACCCGATCACATAAAAATGCGCGGATTGCCGCCGAATTCCCCACGCTTTGGTATTGGGGGCAGAGCGCGGCATACCTATACTGCTCTCAGACCCGACAGATCGGGCGTTTTTTGAGAGGCTATATACATGTTCCGCGCATCCAAACCCCTTCTTTTGACCACAGCAACCATTTTGACCCTTGGCGCGTGCACGGCACCCGCTCATCTGGGGGGGACCAACGATCCCAACCGCCAAGCCAAGCAAGGCGCGCTGATCGGTGGCATCCTTGGGGCGGCGACCGGGGCGGTTGCAGCCGACAAGAGTGGCCAAGGTGCCATAATTGGCGGGGCCATCGGGGCGTTTGGCGGAGCCGCCATCGGCAATCAGCTCGACAAACAAGAGGCCGAGCTGCGCCGCGATCTGGATAATCAAAACGTGCAGATAACCAATACCGGCGACCGTCTGATCGTGACCTTGCCGCAGGATATCATTTTTGCCGTGGATAGCGCGCAGGTCAATTCCGGGTTGCGCGGGGATCTTCTGACCGTCTCGAACAGCCTGCAAAACTATCCGGGCAGCACGGTTCAGGTGATCGGCCATACCGACAACACCGGCGATGCGGGCTATAACCAAGGCCTTTCCGAGCGGCGCGCGAATGCTGTGGCGGACGTGCTGATGGATGGCGGCGTGGCCTTCAACCGGATCAATGCCATCGGCCGGGGCGAGGACCAACCCGCCGCGTCCAACCTCACCGAAGAGGGCCGCGCACAAAACCGCCGGGTCGAGATCGTGATCCTGCCCAGCGCCTAGGGCCACAATCGATTTAGACACGAGAATTTATGAGCTGGGTGCATTATGCAACGCAGAGGGCCACTTGGCGTGATGACGAGCGCCGTGTCGGAAGGGGCAGCTCATGCTGTATTCGGGGCCGGGATTATACCCGACCCCGATGATCTTGATTAGAGCATCTCGCGTTCAATTGAGTTCAGTCAAACGCGATATTGCTTAGTTGGCCGAGAACGGCAGCGACGAGTGGTGCAGCACGATCTTCGGCTCGCCGTTCTCCATTTGCTCAAATCCAAACGTGTACTCGACTTTCACCTCTGATCCGTCGGTCTGTGTGAAGAAGTAGTTGCCCATCGACATGGCCGTGTCGCCGCTGATGATGGTGCCCTCGTTTTCCCAACGAACATTCGTGTAGGGCGCAATCGCGAAACCGCCATCTTCGGCGATATCGCCACCGACAAAGTAGGACAGCGCTTCGTCGAATGTGCCACGGAACTGATCCTCGGCGGCAAGCGTCGGCTTGAAGAGAACCTCACTTTCCCCATACGCGTAGAACATGTTGATATGATCCGTTGCAGCCCCACGGTAGTCGCCGTTATCGGTATGGATCTTGCCGATGTTGACGATGCCTTCGCCCCAAGCGTCTTGAAGGGCGGTTACTTGCTCAAGGGTCAAACCAGCATCACCGTCCGAAGCGAGGGCGACCCCGCTTGTGGTGGCGAAAGCGAAGGCTGCGGCGATGGCGAGGGCTTTGGGTTGTGTCATTTCTGTCTTCCTGTTCATGGATATGTGTTTGCTTAAAAACAGGAGATAAGGATGCCAAATCCATAAAACCAATTGAATAATTTCCTAGTTTATATAGCCTGAAGGCATGGATCATGGAGGCACCTAATGCGCCCGACCTTACGGCAGATCGAATATTTCGTGGCGGTCGCCGAGTATGGTGCCTTCGGCGCGGCGGCAAAAGCCCTCGCCGTCAGCCAACCGAGCCTTTCCAAGCAGGTGAGCACCATGGAAGAGGAACTTGGCACACGTCTGTTTGAACGCACGTCGCGGCGTGTGACGCTGACGCCGACGGGCCGGGCCGTGCTGGTCCGGGGGCGGTCAATCTTACAGGAGGTGCGTGATTTCAGGGCGGTTGCGCGAGGAACCACAAGCCTCTTTGCGGCCAAGCTGTCGATCGGGGTGCTGCCCTCGGTCGGCGCCTATTTCATGCCCAGCGCCAACCGGCGGCTCCACACGCTCTATCCGGATCTGCGCCTTGTGGTGCAGGAAGGGGCGACGCGCCAGCTTCTCGATCTGCTGAAGGACGGCAAGATTGACGCTGTCATCGGCGCGCCCACCAACGATCCCGAATTTGAAAGTGCCTCTCTCTTTGAGGAGACGCTATGGGTCTGCGCGGCCAGCGATGACCCCCTGTCATCCGGCAGCGGGCCGGTGACGTTATCGGACCTAGCAGACCGCCCGCTCTTGTCGCTGAGCGCGGGGTTCAGTCTTCATGATCTGGTCAAACAGCTCGCTGCGAAAGCAGGCACCTATCTGAGCCTTGACTACGAAGGGGGGAGCCTGGACGCGGTGCGGCAGATGGCGGTCATGGGCGCAGGTGTCGCAATCCTGCCCTCTCTCTATGCCCTCGCCGAGGCTGTGCGGGACCCAGAGTTCAAAGTGCGCAGATTAGACCACCCCGACGCGTTTCATCCCATCGCGTTGCATTGGCGGCGAACCTCGCCCGCCGCAGAGGATTTTCACAGCCTGGCCGCCGACTTGGTCAGCGTGAAAGAAGAGATCCGCGCCATTCGCGGCGACCGCTTCGGCTAACGTCACTGAGTTTCGATACTGGGCTTCAATGCTTCGTTTGGAACATAGCCCGCTTCAATCTATACCCACCTACGGTTTTCCAATCGCCCCTGATACACACTCAGAGGTTCAAGTGGGTGTCAGCACGGCTCAAAATAGCGTGCGGCGGCCAATCGTTGCACGCCAACAGCCACTCTATGTTAAACAGTTTCTCCAAAGCCAATCTCTGCCCATCTGAATACAAACCCGACCCCACATTGACCCCGCCCCCGCTTCGCGCTACGCGATTGGCCAATCACAATCCGCCCAAAAGGACCCCGCACCATGACCAATCCTTCGCTTCTCATTCTGCCCGGTGACGGGATCGGCCCCGAAGTCATGGCCGAGGTTCGCAAGATCATCGACTGGTATGGCACAAAGCGGGACATGCCCTTCGATGTGTCCGAGGATCTTGTGGGCGGCGCGGCCTATGACGCGCATGGCGTGCCGCTTCATGATGATACGATGGCAAAGGCGCAGGAGGTCGACGCAGTTCTGCTGGGTGCGGTCGGTGGGCCGAAATACGATGATCTTGATTTCTCGGTCAAACCTGAGCGGGGCCTCTTGCGCCTGCGCAAGGAGATGGACCTTTTCGCCAACTTGCGCCCGGCGCAGTGCTTTGACGCGCTGGCGGATTTCTCCTCGCTGAAAAAAGAGGTCGTGGCGGGCCTCGATATCATGATCGTGCGCGAGCTGACCTCGGGCGTCTATTTCGGCGAGCCGCGCGGCATTTTCCAAGAGGGAAATGAACGTGTGGGCATCAACACCCAGCGCTATACCGAGAGCGAGATTGACCGCGTGGCGCGTGCGGCGTTTGAGCTGGCCCGGCGGCGGGGCAACAAGGTCTGCTCCATGGAGAAGGCCAACGTGATGGAGAGCGGCATCCTGTGGCGCGAGGTGGTGACGAAGGTCCACGCCGAGAGCTACGCCGATGTGGAGCTGAGCCATATGTATGCGGATGCGGGTGCGATGCAGCTCTGCCGCTGGCCCAAGCAGTTTGACGTGATCCTGACCGAT
This sequence comes from Roseovarius carneus, assembly GCF_020141465.1. Taxonomy (NCBI): domain Bacteria; kingdom Pseudomonadati; phylum Pseudomonadota; class Alphaproteobacteria; order Rhodobacterales; family Roseobacteraceae; genus Roseovarius; species Roseovarius carneus. The sequence goes on from NZ_JAHSPD010000001.1 coordinate 623,968, forward strand.
AACCTCTTTGGTGATCTGCTCTCGGATTGTGCCGCGATGCTGACCGGCTCGCTCGGGATGCTGCCCTCGGCCAGCCTTGGCGCGCCGATGGCAAACGGCCGGCCCAAAGCGCTTTACGAGCCCGTGCACGGCTCCGCCCCCGATATCTCAGGCCAAGGTCTGGCCAATCCGATCGCCTGTATTCTTAGCTTTGCGATGGCCCTGCGCTATTCGTTTGATCAGGGCGATGAGGCGACGCGTCTGGAGCAAGCCGTCGAAGCGGTTCTGGCGAACGGCGCACGCACGGCGGATCTGATGGGTCCTGAGGATGGCACTCCGATGGGCACGGTCGCGATGGGCGATGCAGTGATCGCAGCACTGGATGCCAGCCTCTAAGATCGTGCTATATTGCCTGCCATGATGGGTAAGCTCAACCTTTCCAGCCCCGTGCCGGCTGTCCTTGCGGCGCTGCTGATTGCAGCGTCGCTCTGGGTTTTGCAAGGCGCACGTGCGGGTGTCGAGATCACGGGCGGGGCTGTGGGTGCAACGCCCGTGACCACCTTTGCCAAGCCCGGTGCGGACGGCCCTCACGTTGTCGTCGCCCATGGCTTTGCCGGATCGCGCCAGATGATGCAGGGCTACGCGCTGCCACTCGCGCGGTCGGGATACCGGGTGCATGTGTTCGATTTTCTGGGCCATGGGCGCCATACCCTGCCAATGTCCGGGGATGTTTCGGTGATCGAGGGGACTACACGGCGCTTGATGGACCAAACCTCTGCCGTGATTGATGCGGTGGCCGATCCCGGCGTGCCCGTAGCCCTTATGGGGCATTCCATGGCCACGGATGTTCTGGTGCGGGTGGCGGCGGAGCGGGATGATATTGGCCCGATGGTGCTGATCTCGGCCTTCTCGCAAGCGATTGATGCGCAGCATCCCCGTCAGCTTTTGCTGGTGACCGGCGCGTGGGAGGCCGGGCTGCGCGGCTATGCGGTCGAGGCCGCGCAGATGGTTGCGGCGGATACACAAGAGGGCGGCCTCGCTGTGAATGGCGATGTTGAGCGCCGTGCCGTGGCCGCGCCTTGGGCCGAGCATGTGGCTGTCCTGCACAGCCGCGCGGGCCGGGCCGCAGCGGTCGAGTGGCTCGATGCGGCGTATGATCGTGAGAGCGCGCCGCGTATCTGGCACACCGGCTGGGGTATCTTGGGGCTTCTGGCAGGCCTCGTTCTGCTCTTTGGGCCAATGGCCAAGCGCCTGCCACAGACCGCCCCCCCCCACACACAAAGGCTCACCCGCACGCGCCTTGCTGTGGCGTCTCTTTTGCCCGCTCTGGCGGCGCCCCTGTTGGCCGTACCGCTCAACCCCAATCTGCTGCCGGTTCTGGTGGCTGATTACCTCGCGCTGCATCTGGCAATTTTCGGGATCATTCAGCTTGTCTTGCTGCGCCGCTGGGGCGTGCCACTGGGCGGGCTGTCGCTGGCGGGGTTCGCCCTTTTGCTGTTGTGGTGCGCCGCGTTCGGCTTTGCCATGGATCGCTATGCGGCCAATTTCTGGCCCGTGGGGCAGCGGGTCTGGATCATCGCCGCCATAGCCATTGGCGCTGTGCCTTATATGCTGGCCGATGCGGCACTCATGCGCGGCGCGCCGGTGCTGCACAGGCTGGCGACACGCGGCGGGTTTATCGCCTCGCTGGGCCTCGCCGTGGCGCTTGATTTCTCGGGTCTCTTTTTCTTGCTGATGATCGCGCCGGTGATCGTGCTCTTCTATCTCACCTTCGGCACGATGGGCAGACAAGCCGCCGCACGGATCGGCCCGCTCGCACCGGGCCTCGCCCTCGGCCTCGTTCTGGCTTGGGCGCTGGGGGTTAGCTTTCCGCTGTTCCAATCCTAAGCGTCACCACGCACTGCTTAAGCCTCGCGAAATAAGGCACTCCCCCCCCACCGGGTTCTGCGCATCCAACAGACTCTTCCCGTGCGGCCCCGACACAAGCGTGCGTTCTGCACCCCACCAAAACTACTGGTTGCCATTGCTCAAAAATAACCCAACAGTAAACATTGTTTCCTGAAGTGCGCATCAACGGGAGTGATGATGCGTTTTGATTTCAACATAAGAAGCAACCTGGAAACTCAAGAAACGATGTCGGCAAAGCGGTCGCCGATATTATGAACAGTGGAGGAGACCCAAATATGTCCGTAGAATTAGCGACAATATACGCAGAGCAGGTAAGCCTGAACTCATTGGTGCAAAACCTCGTTTACGCCTCAGGCGTTGTCGGGGCGATCACCGTGGTGGTCGGGCTTTTAATGATCGACGCGGGCACGACCCGACGCAAAAGCCTTTTCAACTCGACCATCGAAAAAGTCATGGGCTTTTTCATCGGTTTCTCTGTCTATTTCATAATCGGCTTCGGCTTCTGGGCCGCGCAGTATTACATCATGGAAGGTGCTACCATGGCTGACAGTCTGCGGGACTGGTGGCTCTTTGGCGGCATGTTGAACGCGAATGCGTCCCTCACGGATCCGGCGGTCTTTCCGGGGCTGAACACGTTCCAGATCTTCGTGTTCTTCCTTGCCTGTTTTGCAGGCATCATCAACATCCTGTTCCACTTCGCCGTATCTGAGCGGATGAAGGCCTCGGCCTATTACGTGTTGTCGGCGGTCGCAGCCGTCGTGTCATCGGTGCTGAGCTATTACACTTGGGGCTCGGTCGGGCCGCTGACAAATGCGGGCTTCCACGACTTCTTCGGGGTTGGCTTCGTCTATCTCTTCCCCACCGGTATCGCGCTCGCTTTGCTGCCAATGCTTGGGGCGCGTCCCGGCATTTTCGAGCCACATCCGATGGTGCCGGGCTATTACGCGCCCAGCATCGGGCTGGCGGCTGTTGGGCTTTTGACCATATTCGCGGGCCTGCCCATGGTGATCGTTTCATGCCTGTTCTTCTTTGATCCCGAGGCGTTGGCGGTCAGCGTGACCATGGCCGACACCAGCGTGGGCCTTGCCCTCAACAACTATGCGATGTCATGGGCCGGCGGCGCCATTGGCGGCGGCATCATCGCCTATGCGACCCGCAAATACGCCTACCTCCTCTTGGGGCCTTTGGGCGGATATGCGGCAGGCGCGTCAGGGTTTGACGTCTATGAACCCGCGCAGATGTTCCTTGTGGCCTTGGGCGCGCCTGTGGTGTGCTTCCTCGTGTATGAGTTCACACAGAAACGCCGCATCGACGAGCACAAGCTCCTGCCGCTCTTTTTCGGTGCGGGGGTGTATGGCCTGATCATGGTGGGGCTTGTGAAAGCTGGCACGCCGCGCGGCGGGTATTTCGGCATTGAGGAAGGCATCTACGCCTTCCAACACGGCGAAATCGGCATCGTGATGCAATTGGTCGGTATTGTGGTCTGCCTTGGCGCAGGGATCGTGACAGGCCTGGTCACAGCCCTTCTGTGTAAGGCCACGATCGGTCTGAAAGTCCCCGAGGAGGAGATGGCCGCAGGTCTGGATCATCTGCGCTGGGGCGTCGAGACCGACGTGGCCACCCATGAAGACACAAGCGCGTCCAAGTCCGCCTGATCACGCGACGCGGGCGGGGGCCTCTCCCCGCCCGTATTGCCCCCAAAGGACGAAAAGATGATCGCGCTTTGGGATCAACACCCGGTTTGCTTTAGGATTCCGGGCGGGTTTTCATCTCTTTCAAATGCTCCCGCAGGCGCGCTTTGTCCGCCTTGCGCGCGGTGCAGCTATCGCAATCCTCGGCAGCGGCCTCCGCCTCTGCTTCAAGCGCGGGCGAGGGTTTGGGCACCAAAAGCGCCCAAGCCGCACCGCTCGCCCCGAGGGTGAGCGCCGCCGCAAGGATCACCGCGCGCCTCATGCCGTGCCCGTTTCAAGATAGCGCTCCATCGGAGCTGCACTCGCCGGATCACCCTTCGCTTCCAACTCCAAAAAGTTGATCGCGGCCACTTCATGTGCCGTAAGAGTGCGCAGCATGGGCAGGTCCTCCGCTGGGGCCATCGCTTCAAGCCCCCAGAAATCATCCATGTAATCAGGGAAGGACTTACGCCAATCCGCAACCAGCTTTGCGAAATCCGCATCCGTTTTGGCGGCGGACGCGCGACCCGAGGCCAGAAGCTCATCGCGCGACCGTGGTGTCAGCCTGTATTTCTCCAAAAGGGGCACGACAGAGGCGGCGGCATATTCCTCGACCCGGGCCATAAGGCCCATTTTGCGCTGCTCGTCGTCGCTCAGCCGTTCTGCGATACCGTCAAAATAAGCCTCGCCCTCGACCTCCTCCTCATAGTATTGGACGAGCGTTTCAAGATACTTGGCCCGGCGCGGCGCCTGCATATGCGCCCCATCCGGCGTCTGGCCCACATCGACCCGGTCATGGATCAGCGGCACGTCGATGTCGTGATCCGTGTCCAGCTCGCGCGCATAGCGGTGCCCGGCATAGACCGCCGCCGCAATGATCGCAGGGGCCTCGGCATCACCAATCCGTTTGAGCGTAAAGGGCAGTTTTGAGGCATCCTCGGCACCGTCCAGAAGCGCATGGTAAAGCGCATCATTCGGGGCGCGCTGCGTCACCATCACAACACTGGCGAAAGGCAGTTTGCGCGTCTCGCCGGTGTATTCACAGCTGAGCGTGGCGTGCGATCCGTCAAACGTGGTCAGAGCATGGCTCAGCTCGATCTTGACGCCCATACCCTGCAAGTGGCTGCGCACGCGCCACCGCTCGGACGTGTTCGCAGCCCATGGCGAAATCGCATCAGACGGCGTGCAGATCGTCACATCCAGCCCCGCCGATTTCAGCTTCTCGGCAATCACACCGCCCATGTAATAGCCGTCTTCGTCATAAACCAGCACGGGACATGAGGGCAGTTTGCCGTCCATGATATCGTCGGGCGTGAGGATCTCGGCCCCCTCAGCGGCAACATCGACGTAAATCTCACCGTCAAAGCGATCCCTGCGCCATGTAGCGCCCGTGGCGAGAACCACGTGATCGGCCTCAACCGCGTGCACGTCTTCGGCGCTCAGATAGCTGTCCATGAAGATGTCGACATTCACCATCTCCTGTAATTGCTGCACGCGGTAGTCACGCACGCGAATATATTCGCTCATCCCCGGCAGCTTCGCCTCACGGGTCACACGCCCACCAAGTTCGGTGTTGGCCTCCGCCACCATGACCTCGTAGCCGCGTTGTCCCAGCGCGCGCGCCGCCTCAAGCCCGGCGGGGCCGGAGCCTACGACGAGCACCTTTGCATCGCTGCCCTTTTCGGGTACGTCCTCAGGGTGCCAGCCCTTGCGCCACTCCTCTCCCATCGTGGGGTTCTGGGTGCAGCGAATGGGCACGCCAAGGCTGTCGCCGCTATAGCAGATGTTGCAGCCAATACATTCTCGGATTGCGTTGAGGTCGCCAGCCTCAATCTTGGCAGGCAGATACGGATCGGCGATGGAGGGTCGCGCTGCGCCGATAAAATCAGTGATGCCGCGCTTGATCTGGCTGACCATCGTGTCGGGCGAGGTGAAGCGGCCCACGGTCACGACGGGCTTGGTTGTCTTGGATTTGATGAAATCCATGTAAGGCTCCAGCGACGCCTCCTTGGTGAAACGGGACACACCCATTTCCACAGAATAATCCGCAATGTTGATGTCCCACAGATCGGGCATTTCGGCCATCATCTCGAACATATCGCGCCGCTCGCCATGGATCGGCACCCCGTCCTCGCCAATCTCCTCGTCGGCGGCAAAACGCACAGCCACGGCGCAGCGATCGCCCACGGCGTCTTTCGTCTCCTCGATCAGCTCGCGGATGAGACGCGTGCGGTTCTCAAGGCTGCCGCCATATTCGTCAGATCGCTGATTAATCCGGGGGCTGAGGAAGTTGGACAGAAGATAAGTGTGCGTGGCGTAGACATAAACGATATCAAACTCCGCATCGCGCGCGCGCAGGGCCGCCTTGCGGTGCCAGCGGCGCAGATTGCGGATATCGGTCTTGTCCATCGCGCGGGTCTGGTAGGGGTGGCCCGCAAGGTTGGGCATGGAGGTGATATCCATCGCCACTTCGCGGCTGAAATTATTGGAGCTGCGCGCCCCGCCATACCAAAGCTCGGCCCCCGCCAGCGCGCCGTATTCGTGGATCTTCTCGGTCATCAGAGCGTTGGCGCGCACGTCGCTATCGTCCCAGAGCGAGGCAGAGGCGTGTGGCAGATCATCCGAGGTGGGGTGGATCGAATTATATTCGGTGTTGATCACCCCCCAGCCGCCTTGCGCCTTCACATGACGCATCTCGGCCAGCATACGCGGACGGACCCAGCCCATGCCGGTGCAATGAGGCACCTGATAAAAGCGGTTCTTGGCCGTGACGGGCCCGATCTTCATCGGCTCAAACAGGATATCGTAACGGGGATCGCGGGTCATATCATAGCTCCGGAATATGGCGTTTCGTGTCGCTCAGCTCGGTTAGTTCGCGGTCAAAAGGCACAGCGTCACCACGATCCACCCCAAGATCGCGGGCATAGCGGTGCCCCGCATGAACCGCGGCGGCAATGGTGCTCGGGGCCAGCGCATCACCAATCTTGGTGGCGCTGATCCCGGCGGCCTGTAAAGCATCGGCCAAGGTGCTATCCGGCTGCCGCATCGTCACCAGCAATGTGTGCGCGCAATCTATCTGCGTCTCGGCGCCGGTGTAGCCGCACTCGGCGATCACATGGCCCTCATTGATGCGCGCAATGTTATGCGACAGCACAATCCGCGCGCCCATCTCAATCAACTTAGCCTGAATTTTGTGCTGCTCCAGCGTGTATTCTGTCCATGCGGAGACGGACGCGGCGGGCGTGACGAAGGTCACGTCCAGACACGCCGCCAACAATTTTTCGGCAATGCTGCCGCCCATATAGAAGTGATCATCGTCGAAGATCACCACAGGCCCCTCGGGGATCATGCCTTTGAAGATATCATCGGGGGTGAGCACGCTTGCCGCCCCCGCCGTCTCGATGCCCAGCGGGTTGGCGCGGCCCCGGCCCGTGCGATCCCACGCAGCGCCAGTGGCAAGCGCGATGTGATCGGCCTCAAACTCGGCCACGGTCTCGGCACTCATCGGGCTGTTGAGGTAAAGGTTCACGTTTGGCATCTGGCTGATCTGGTACTCGCGGTAATCAGCCACACGGCCCCATTCAGCCAAGCCCGGAAGCCCACGCTCATCCGCCACGCGCCCACCGATCCGGTCCGATTGCTCCGCCACGGTCACGTCATAGCCTCGTTGGCCGAGCGCGCGCGCAGCCTCAAGCCCCGCGGGGCCTGCGCCGATGATCAGAACGCTCTCATCAGCGGCGCGTGGCGCGATCCGCTCAGGGTGCCAACCGCTGCGCCATTCCTCGCCCATTGTTGGGTTCTGCGTGCAGCGCAGGGGCTGAAACGTGCTGTCGGAGGCCACGCAGATATTGCAGCCGATGCATTCACGAATATCCTCAATCCGACCTTCCTCAACCTTCTTGGGCAGGAACGGATCTGCGATGGAAGGCCGTGCGGCCCCGATGAAATCCAGGTGACCGTTCTTGATCAGCGACACCATCTGATCGGGCGAGGTATAGCGGCCCACACCCACAACAGGCTTCGTGGTGATGGATTTGACGAAGGACACATATTCATCCTGATAGCCCGTCTGCTTGAACCGCGAGGTGGCGCTGTCATTCTCCCAATCGGCGATGTTGACGTCCCACAGATCGGGGATCTCGGCCAGCATCTCGACCACATCGCGCCCCTCGCCGCCCGATTGCATACCAATGGCCCCGCGCAGCTCGTCCACGGAAAACCGGAATGCGATGCCGCAAGTGCCGCCCACGGCCTCCTTGGTTTCCTCCATCACCTCGCGCAGAAGGCGGATGCGGTTCTCAAGGCTGCCACCATACTCATCCATACGTTGATTCCAATCACGCGACAGGAAATGCGACAAGGTCGTTAGGCGGTGACCCGCGTAAACATAGATAATATCAAACCCCGCATCACGCGCACGGCGCGCACCGTTCACATACCAGCGGCGCAGATCGCGAATGTCTTGGCGGTCCATCGCGCGGGCCTGCACCGGGTCGAGCGAGGCCACGGGTTGATGCGAGGGGGCCATGGGAGGCAGGCGGCTGAACCGGTTAGCGGCCATGAGGCCCGCATGGTTCAACTGTATCCCGGCAAGGCTGCCGTGCTCATGGATGCCCTCAACCATCCGCGAGAGATATGGCAGATCGCGGTCGTCCCAGATGCGCCCGCCATTCCACGGGCTGTGATCACCAGAGGGATGGATTTCCGCCTCTTCCGTATTGACCACGGCCCAGCCGCCCTCGGCCTTGATGCGGCGCATTTCGGCCATGGCGCTGGGATAATTACGGCCCATACCGTTGCAATGGGGCACTTGATAGAACCGATTGCGCGCCGTCACTGGGCCGATTTTTACGGGTTCAAAAAGGATATCATAACGCGGATCGCGGGCGGTATCACGGGGCATGTCGGGACGGGTCCTCTTGGCAGGAGCCTACGCCAATTTGGGCTGTGGCACCAAAATGTTTCGGCAAGGTCTGCGCGAGATATTCATGCACGCGTTGCTTGGCCTCCTCGCGCGAAAAATCACCAGGATAGATCAGGATGTTGAGCCAGAACCCATCGTAAAGCCCTTCGAGCATGGTCGCGATCTGCTCGCCATCAAGCCCCTCATAGCCGCCCTCCGCAATGATGGTTTTCAACAGCTCATTCGAGGTCTCCCACCGCTCCGTGTCGATCTCGCTCACCAGTTCGCGATACGCCGCGCGGTAGCCCGCCTCGCCATAGAACCCAAACCAGACAGACAGGTTTTTACGGTTGCAGATCATTGGGTCAAAATGCGCATCCGCAATCGCCAGAAGCTGGGCTGCGGGCGTCATATCCGGGCTTCGCAGGCGTTTGCGCCACGTCTCGCGGTGCTCTTCGGCGAGATAGCGCAGCGTCTCCTCAAAGAGGTTTTCCTTGTTCTTGAAGTGGAAGTTCACAATACCCATCGACAGGCCCGCATACCCCGTCACCGTGGTCATCGTGGTGCCCGCAATGCCAAATTTCGCAATGGATTCGATGGTGGCATCAATCAATTGCTGGCGGCGCACTTCGCGCGAGGCGGTGCGTCCGACTTTCTTGTTTGTGCGGGCCGCCTTGGCGGTCACTTCGGTCATGGCGTGTCTATCCTCGACTCGTCTTGGCTGCGGGGACTCCGCACCGTTTCTCGTCTGAAGCGCCGCGCGAGTTTGGCGGCGGTTGGCCGTGCGCGGGCTCAGTCTTTGGCCAACACTACGATCGCATCATCGCTCCAGTTGAGCCAAACCGGGCGCTCATCCGAAGGGTCGGGCGCAAAGCGCGTGCGGTTCTGCGCCGAGACGGCAACCGGCGCGTCCACACCGTCGATTGCCACATAGAAATGGCTCCGCTCACCCAAATAGGACGAATTGCGCAATTGTCCCTGAACCATCTGGCCGTCGCCTTCGGGCTTGTCATCCGTCAGGAGCAGCTTCTCGGGACGGATGGCGACCTGAACCGCCTCACCCTCGTTGAAATGGCGCTCGCCACGCGGCAACTGGAGGTTTCCAAGGCCCTGCGCTTCGATGTTCATCATCGCGCCATTGGTGGATTTCACCTCAGCCTCGAAGAAGTTCATTGTGCCGATGAAAGATGCGACCTGCCGGGTTTTGGGCGTCTCATAGAGCCCGCTGGGCGTGTCCATTTGCAGCACGGTGCCAGCGGACATGACAGCCACTCGGTCCGACAGGGTCAGGGCCTCTTCCTGATCGTGGGTCACGAACACAAAGGTAATGCCCACTTGCCGCTGAAGTGCGCGCAGCTCAAGCTGCATCTGTTCGCGCAGCTGTTTGTCGAGCGCGCCGAGCGGTTCATCCAGAAGCAGCACTTTGGGTTTGAGGATCAAGGCACGCGCCAGGGCGATCCGTTGCCGCTGCCCTCCCGAAAGCTCGTTGGCCGCCCGGTCGCCATACCCCGGAAGGGCAATGAGATCGAGCATCTCGTCCACCTTGTCGGCGCGCGCCTGCTTGGTCAGCTTCTGACGGCGCAGGCCATAAGCGATGTTATCGCGCACATTGAGATGCGGGAAAATCGCGTAGCTCTGGAACACCATATTGACGGGGCGGTGATGCGGCGGGACCTCGGACATGGGCTGTCCGTCGATATAGATCTCGCCCTTGGAGGGGTTCTCGAACCCCGCAAGCATCCGCAAGAGCGTGGTCTTGCCACAGCCCGACGCGCCAAGCAGCGAGAAAAACTCCCCATGGCCGATATCCATTGAGACGTTGTCGATGGCCTGAAACTTGCCGAAAAACTTGTCGACATTCTGGATCGAAATGAAGGCGTCGTTGCTCATGGTCTGGCTCACTTTCGCACGGTGCTGATATGGGCGTCGCGGTTGATCCACTGGCCGAGGAAGACGATCACAAACGAGACCCCGATAATCATCGACGACAGGGCGAGAACCGATGGGAATTGCTGCGGGAAGCGCAACTGGCCCCAGATATACATCGGCAGGGTCGGCTCGGTCCCGGTCAGGAAGAACGCCATGATGAATTCGTCAAACGAGACGGTGAAGGTCAACAAAAGGCTGGCGAGGATACCCGGCCATACGACAGGCAGGGTCACCCGCCAAAATGTGTGCCACGCATTTTCGCCCAGATCGGCCGACGCCTCCTCCAGCGAGGGATCAAGCCCCTCGAAGCGGGGGATGAGCGTGGCGATGGCAAAGGGCAGGCAGATGATCACATGCCCAATGGCAACCGTATAAAGGCTGAGCGTTACGCCGAGGCTGCTCATCAGCACCAAAAGGGCCACGCCGAAGATAATCCCCGGCACAACGAGCGGCAGCATGATAAACGCAACAATCGCGTTCTGGCCTGGCAGGCGGTACTTGGTGATCGCCTTGGCCGCGAAGATGCCCAGTGTGGTGGCCATCACAGCCGTCGCCGCCCCCACTTTGACACTGTTCATCAAAGCGGCCCAGACAGGCTCGCGCTGAAAAAGCTCCGTATACCATTGCAGCGTGAACCCGGTGAGCGGGAAGCTGACATAGAGCGAATCGTTGAAGCTGAAGAGCGGCAGGAACAGGATCGGGATGTAGAGCGCGATAAGAAAGATGATCGCATAGACCTGAAGGGGCCTGTTCGGCCGTCGGATATAGGATTCGGTGCTCATGCCATCCGCTCCTTGAAGACTTTGGTTAGGGCGAGGAACACGAGGCCAATCGCCGAGATGTAAAGCATCAAGCCAATGGCCAGCGTCGCCCCCATGGGCCAGTTATTCACCGGACCAAATTGCAGTTGAATGAGGTTACCGATCATCATCCCGTCCGGGCCGCCGAGAAGGGCGGGCGTGATGTAATCACCGGTCGTGGGAATGAAGATCAAAAAGCTCGCGGCGATCACACCGGGCATCGACAGGGGCAGCGTGATGCGGAAGAAGCGGGCCATAGGCCCGTCGCCCAGATCCGTTGCCGCCTCAAGAAGCGAGCGGTCGATCTTCTCAAGGCTCACATAAATCGGCAGGATCGCAAAAGCGACCCATGAGTGGGCGAGCGTGATGACGACCGCCTGTTGGCTATAGAGCAAAAACTCAAGCGGTGCGTCGATGAACCCGGCCCAAAGCAGACCCGAGTTGATCACACCCTCATAGCCCAGCACCACTTTCCACGCGAAAACGCGCAACAGGTAGCTTGTCCAGAACGGAAGGGTCATCAACACGATCCACATCATCTTGTTTTTGTGGACGTGGAAAGCGACGTAATAGGCCATCGGGTAGGACAAGAGCACCGTCGCGACAGTGGCCCAGCCCGAGATAACCAAAGACCGGTGCATCAGGGCGCCGTAGATCGGCTGCTCCAGAGCGGTCTCGTAATTTGCGGTTGTGAGGGTGGTGTCGAAGTCAAAGCCCATGGCGGTCCAGAGGCTCATCGTGATGAGAATAGCGAAGGGAACGACGATGCCAACGGTCATTACAACCAAGGTCGGGCTCAGCAGGAAAAAGCCGCGCAATGTCTCGCTGCGCTGAAGCATGCCTGCGAATTTTCCGCGCCTTCGGGCGGGCGGCGCCTCTACCGCGGCATCGTTCAAAGTGACATTCGTATTGGTCATTTCAGGCCTCTTCCCATGGTGTCTGGCATACGGCGCTAGATCCAAGCCGCATAGCGCGCGGCAAGGAGGGTCTGCGTGCAAGATCAGGGCGGCCCCATGGCCGCCCTGTCAGACTGTCTGGATCAGAAGCCGGCTTTGATTTGCTCAAAGAGGCCATTCATCTTGGATTCGAACTCTTGCGTCTGGGGCTTTTGGAAGTGTCCGGCCTCAAGAATTTCCGCAGGGTTTTTGCTCAGGCCGAGACCGACGAGTGTTTCCTCATCGAACTCATCAAAGCTCTTGGCGTTCGAGTGGCCATAACCGTAATCGTTGATCATGAACTTGCCGGTATCGACGCTCAGCAGGCTGTCGATCACGTCATAGGCACGGTCCACATTGGGCGCGTCCTTGTGAACCATCAGACCGCACACCCATGTCAGGGCACCCTCTTTGGGCTGTGCGAAACGGACCGGGATACCTTCGGCGGCCAGAAGCGTGGCCGAGGAGTTCCATGTCATCGCCGCAACCATCTCGCCCGAGGCAAGAGCCTGCTCCAGCGTGGTGGTATCATCGGTATAGACCCGGATATGGGGGCGCTGCTCACGCATGACGGCTGCAATCGCCTCAAACGCTTCGGGCGTGTCGATGTTATCGAAATCAACGCCCGCTTTGATCGCGCCAACCCACCAAGCATCCGCGCCGGAGCCGAGGCTGCCAAGGCGACCTGCATAACGCTCGTCCCACAGAAGATCCCAGCTTTCTTCGCCTTCGATCTCAACCAGATCGGTGCGGTACGTGATGGAGGTCTGACCCCAATCAAATGGCACCATCCAGAGGTTGTCGCCGTCCACATTACCATCAAGCTGCGTCAGCTCGGGGATGATGTCGCCAAAATGCGCAAGGCGCGAGGTATCGACCGATTGGAAAAGGCCGCTGGCGGCCCAGCGTGGCACAGCCTGATTACAGGGGTGCGACACGTCCACGACGAAACCGCCACGCATTTTGGTCAGCGCCTCCTCAGACGCACCAAAGATTGAGAAGTTTGGCAGCTCACCATGCTTGGCCTGATACTCGCCAAAAAGCTCTGGGATGTCATAGCCACCCCATGTGAAATATGTGGCCTGATCTTCAGGTGCGGCCATTGCCTTGCGGCCTGCAAACGGCACTGTGGCCATGCCGACACCTGCCGCAGCAAGCGAGCGCGTGAACGCGCGGCGGCTCATTTTGCCTTCCCGCACAGCGCCGATTTGGTCGAGTACATCCATTTGGTCTTCTCCCTAGTTGATCGAGCCTGTTCCGGCCCCTTTAGTGGCGTCGTTTATGACGCTGACGATGCGGGTTGCCTTTGGTCCGTCTCTCAAGGGAGACGTCCCTTTAACTGACAGACCTAGCACTCTTTCCCGCTCGCTAATTGAATGATCGTTCAATGAATGGGTTGCTTTACAAGACCTGTCAAGACAACAATCCGGCCATGCAACAGCTGCATGGCTAAATTCCACGCGCTGCCAAAAAATGCAGCAGGTCGCAAATTTGCCTCTGAAATCAGGAGAGAAAACCGATGACAAACCAAGCAAGCATTATCAGACTTGAGGCAAATGGCCCCGGCGGCGCGGGCCTCAAACCGATGACGCTGAACGCGGCGGATTTCCAGTCGCCCCTGCCCAATCAGCACTCTCACTCTTACTACAGTGATGAATCAAAAGGGATAAACGTCGGTGTCTGGGACACGACCACGATGCAGGAGGCGTTCGGCCCCTACCCCGGAGACGAGTTCATCTGGGTGCTGGAGGGCGCGTTTGAAATGACCGACGGCAAGGGCGGCAGCGTGCCTGCCCGCGCAGGTCAGGCCGTGTGTTTTCGCAATGGCGCCCCAGTCAGTTGGAAGCAGGACGGATACCTTAAGAAATTCTTCATCACATATTTGGAACCGGGCGCCAAAACGCCAAAAATCGAATCGGCAGAAGGCGGAATTGTTGTTCTCGACCCCGATGCGAAGATGGACCTGATGGACACAACAGACCCGTTCGTGATCAAGGGTGCGGCCCCCAAGCAGCACAATCTGACCAGCTTCACCAATGACACAGGCAACATGTTCATGGGCCAGTGGGATAGCGGCCCGATGATCAGCGAAATGCGGCCCTTCCCCACCCATGAGTTTGTGCAAATGCTCGAAGGGGAGGTGACCATCACCGAAGACACCGGGGCGGAGCAAACCTTCCGCGCGGGGGATTGCTTTTTCGTGCCAAAGGGGACCGTCTGTAGCTGGGAAATCCCGGATTACGTGCGCAAATTCTATTGCATCCTCGATGTGGGATCGGACGCATGAGCGCAGGCATGACACGCCGCGCGGCACTGGCCGCCATCGCCGGGGGGATTGCCGGGGCCACAGCCTCCGCAGGTCGCGCCACTGCGCAGGCTATTCCAACCAACCCCGATGTCGTGGTGATCGGCGCAGGGGCTGCCGGTCTCGCCGCCGCGCGCGAGCTTAAGGCGCAGGGTAAATCGGTGGTCGTTGTGGAGGCCGCAGGCCGCATGGGCGGACGGGCGTGGACCGAAAGCGAGACATTCGGCGTGCCCTACGATCAGGGGGCGGCTTGGATCAACGCGTCCAACATCAACCCGTTCACCCGCATCGCGCGCGAGGGGGGATTTGATCTGGTCGATTACACCAATGCAGGCTCTGCCTTTTACGTAGATGGCACACGCGCCACCGCGGCCCAAAGCGCCTCTTACAGCCGCGCGTGGAGCGCGGTCGGGGGCGCGCTGGCCAAGGCGGGCGAAGCAGAGCAGGACATTGCCGCCTCGGAGGTGATACCGAAGGACATAAAATATTCCGGCACGGTCAAAGCATGGATCGGCCCGATGGATTGGGGGGTCGATATGTCTGACCTTTCAACCGCTGATTATTGGAACAGCGGCGAGGCGCAGCCCTCATTCATGGTGCGCGAAGGCCTTGGGGCTGTGGTGGAATACTACGGGCGGGACGCGCCCGTGGTCCTCAACGCCCCGGTGAGCGAGATCGACTGGAGCGGGGCCGGCGTGCGTGTGACCACCTCGCAAGGGGTGATCAGCGCCAAGGCGGCCATCGTCACCGTCTCCACCGGCGTTCTGGCCAGCGGCGCAATCCGCTTCACGCCCGCCCTGCCCCTTACCACGCAAGAGGCGGTGGACGGCCTGCCCATGGGCCTTTTGATGAAGATCGCGCTGCAATTTGATGGTGCAAAGCTTGGTCTCGCCGATAACAGCTGGCTTGATTATGCGGTGCCCGAAAACATGCCTGCCAAGGCGTCATTCTTTGTCACATGGCCCTTCGGCGGGGATATCTCCGTGGGATTTGCGGGCGGCGAATTCGGCTGGGAGCTTTCGACGGCAGGACCAGAGGCGGCTGTGGATTTCGCCTTGGGAGAGTTGGTGAAGATTGCAGGCTCGGACGCGCGCAAACATTTCGTCAAAGGCGCGATGAGCGATTGGGCAAGTAACCCGCTTACCCTCGGGGCCTATGCTGCGGCGCGGCCCGGACAATACGGCGCGCGCGCCGCGTTGGAAGCCCCATTGGGCGATAAAGTCTGGTTCGCCGGTGAGGCGCTTGGCGGGGATTACACGGGCCTTGTGAGCGGTGCCTATTTCAGCGGCAAATCAATGGCACAGCGGCTGGTGACGGCTGGGGCGGCCGAGTGATCCTCAGCGACCGCCATCGCGCCAACGGTTGGCAATCGGATAGCGCCGATCAAGCCAGAACGCCTTCTTGCTGAGCCGGGTGCCGGGCGCTGACTGAAAGCGTTTGTATTCGCTGATATAGATCAGATGTTCGACCCGCGCGGCATCCGCGCGGTCAAACCCGGCAGCCACGCAATCCGCGATGCTGCCATCTTGATCTACGAGGATCCCCAATATCCCATCCAGCACCGGATAATCCGGCAAAGAATCGCTGTCTTTTTGGTCCGCGCGCAGCTCCGCCGTGGGCGCTTTGTCGATCACACGCGGTGTGATCACCTCGCCTGCCGGGGCCCGCATCCAGTCGCGGTGATTGGCATTGCGCCAGCGGCATATCTCGAACACCCGCGTTTTATACATATCCTTGATCGGGTTATACCCGCCCGACATATCGCCATAGATCGTGGCATAGCCCACCGCGACCTCGGATTTATTGCCGGTGGTCAAAAGCATCTCACCAAACTTGTTGCTCATCGCCATCAAGAGAAGGCCGCGCAGGCGCGACTGGATGTTCTCCTCGGTCACATCCTCGTCGCGGTCCTCAAAGAGGGGGGCAAGCGTTGCCGTGATCGCCGCGCGGCCTTGCGTGATCGGCACAAAATCATAGCGACAGCCCAGCGCCTCGGCCACCGTCTTGGCATCTTCCAGCGAATGCTCCGACGTATATTCCGACGGCAGCATCACACAGCGCACGTTCTCAGGGCCAAGCGCATCCGCAGCCACGCTCGCCACAATCGCCGAATCGACCCCGCCCGACATCCCCAGAAGCGCCTTTGAGAACCCTGTTTTGCGGAAATAATCCCGCAGACTGAGCACCATCGCGTGATAATCCTGCTCATGGCTGTCGGGAATATACGCCAGCGCGCCGGGCTCCGCGTGCCAGCCTTGGGCCCCGCGCACCATGTCCAGATGTGCCACCGCCTCTTCCATCACCGGCATTTGCAAGGCCAGCGCCCCTCCGGGGTTGAGCACGAAACTGCCCCCGTCAAAGACCTGATCATCCTGCGCCCCCGCGAGGTTGAGATAGATCAGCGGCAGACCTGTCTCGACCACACGGCTCACCATATGGCTCTGCCGCGTGGCCAATTTCCCGCGATAATAGGGCGAGCCATTTGGCACGAGGAGAAATTCCGCACCGGTCTCGGCCAGCGTCTCAGGCACGTCCGCGTGCCAGCTATCTTCGCAAATCGGGCTGCCGATGCGCACGCCGTCCACCGTATAAGGCCCCGCCAGGGGGGCGGAGGCGTAAAGCCGCTCTTCGTCGAACACGGTCTCATTGGGCAGGTTATGCTTGCGCACCACCGCCGAAATCTCGCCGCCCTGAAGGATGTAATAGGCGTTGAAAAGCTCCGTTCCCTCAAGCGCAGGGCCACCGATGGCCAGCGCCGGACCCTCAGCACAGTCTCGCGCCAAGGCCTCAATCGCCGCAATCGCTGTTTGGTGAAACACGGGCTTCAGGATCAGGTCCTGCGTATTATACCCGGTGATGAACATCTCGGGCAGCGCCACAAGATCAGCGCCCGCCGCACGCCCTTCGTCCCACGCGCTGCGCGCGCGAGCCGCATTGCCCTCGATATCGCCCACAGAGGCGTTGAGTTGTGCAAGCGTCAGGCGAAACCTGTCTGTCATGGCGCGGTGCTCTCCTCATGCGAGATCAATACGGGATGTAGCAGAACCCCAAGCGAGGGAAAGCCGAATTGAACAAAACCAAGTTGTCAGCGCGGGTCCGGGCGGCTACATTTTACGCCAGCCCGCAGGCCACGCGGGCGCACACACTCGCATCCGGGGATTCGCAATGGCCTTTTCGCTGACACGACCGATTGCTCTGGCACTGGCGCTGACACTCGCCCCCGGCCTCTCAATCCTGCCCGCTTTCGCACAGAGCGACGCGATTGAGACCAAGCAATATGACGATGGCGGCATTTATGTAGGCACCTTCCGCGACGGGCTGCAACATGGCACCGGCACTTACACGCTCCCTAATGGCTATGAGTATAACGGCGAATGGGACAGCGGCCAGATCAAGGGCGTGGGCGTTGCGCGCTTTCCCAACGGCTCGGTCTATGAGGGTGAGTTTGCGATGGGCAAACCCAATGGCGTGGGCAAGATCGTCTTTACCGATGGCGGCACCTACGAGGGCACATGGAAAGACGGCAAAATCTCCGGGCGCGGTATTGCCGTTTATGCCAATGGCGTGCGCTATGAAGGCGATTTCCTGAACGCGATGCACAATGGGCGCGGCACGATGGCGTCGCCCGGCGGCTATGTCTACGAGGGCGATTGGGCCAGCGGCGTCAAGGAGGGCACCGCGCGCATTACATATCCCGACGGCGCGATCTATGAGGGCGCGGTTCAGCGCGGTGCGCGCCACGGGGAAGGCACGCTGACCATGCCCGGCGGGCTGGTCTATGCCGGGCTTTGGAAAGACGGACAGATCGACGGCACCGGCACGCTCAGCCAGCCCAATGGCGATGTCTATACAGGCGCGCTTGTCTCCGGGCAGCGCGAAGGCATGGGGCGCATGGTCTATGGCAATGGTGACATCTATGAAGGTGAATTCGCCGCCGACCGCCGCGATGGGCAAGGCACGTTCACTGGCACCGATGGCTATACTTACACCGGATCATGGGTCGCCGGGCGCATCTCCGGCACCGGCACCGTGACCTATCCAGACGGCTCCGTCTATGTGGGCGAGCTGCGCGATGATCTGGCCAATGGCGAGGGGAAGATCACCTATCCCGATGGCGCGACCTATGAGGGCGCGTGGGTGGACGGCGTGATCGAGGGGCAAGGCCGCGCGACCTATCCCAGCGGGTTGGTCTATGAGGGCATGTTCAAGGCCGCTCAAAACGAAGGCTTCGGCGTGATGACCTATGCCGATGGCTACCGCTACGAGGGCGAATGGCTCGGCGGTCAGCGCCACGGCACCGGCACCGCCACCTATGCGGATGGCACCGTCTATACTGGCACATTCGAGAACGGGCAGCGCCACGGCACCGGCCGGATCGAAATGACCGACGGATTTGTCTACGAGGGCGCATGGGCCGATGGCGAAATCAACGGCATGGGGATCGCCACCTATGCAAATGGCGATGTTTATGAAGGCATGTTTGCGGATGGCAAACGCCAGGGCACCGGCACGATGCGCTATGCCACGGGCGAGGAGGCAAGCGGCGATTGGCGCGATGGTGCGCTGGCACGGCAAAATGCTGCGCCCACCGAGGGTGCACCAAATACGGCAACAGAATGAGCGCCGTGACTGGCAAATGCCTCTGCGGTGCGTGCACATTTGAGCTGAGCGGGGCGCATAATTTCATCGGCCATTGCCATTGCGACAGCTGCCGCCGCGCCACCTCTTCTCCAATGACCACGTTCATCGGTCATCCCGATGGCGCATGGCGGTGGACCGGCACTGCCCCGCGCCTTTTTGAAAGCAGCCCCGGGAACACCCGTGGCTTTTGCGGCGATTGCGGCTCGCCCATGATGTTCGCCGCTGCCCGCTTTCCCGGCGAGACGCATTTCTACGCAGCCCTTCTGGATGATCCCACAGCCGTGGAGCCCAAGGCTCAGTATCATGCAGATGAACGCCTGCCTTGGATGCCTGCTCTGGAGGCACTACCCGAGGAGTGATAAGCTTGGGCAACCGCCTGAATGTCCGCTCAGACCGCGTCGCCCCGGTCCAGCCGCTCCAGAAAATGCTCTGCCGTTGCCAGCACATCACGTTTGTGATCGGCGTCCATCTTGTCCCATGTCCGGTAGATCATGCCCATCCTGTGATTGCCCTTGAACCGCTCCCGGTGGCGATCCAGAAAATGCCAGTAGAGCGTGTTGAACGGGCAGGCATCGGGGCCGGTTTTCACCTTCACCTTATAGGCGCAATTGCTGCAATAATCGCTCATCTTGTTGATGTAGGCGCCTGAGCTGACATAGGGTTTCGACGCGATGATCCCGCCATCGGCATATTGGCTCATACCGATCGTGTTGGGCGCCTCCACCCACTCAAACGCATCGAAATAGACCGCAAGATACCACTCATGCAGCGCATGTGGGTCAATCCCGGTGAGCAGGCCGAAATTGCCGGTGACCATCAGACGCTGGATGTGGTGGGCATAGGCCTCCTCGCGGGTCTGGGCCACCGCATGGGCCATGCAGGTCATCTGCGTGTTGCCACCCCAATACACATCAGGCAGCGGGCGGGAATGCTCCAGCGCATTGCGCGACGTATACTCAGGACCCTCACGGAAATAGATGCCCCGCACATATTCGCGCCACCCGATGATCTGGCGTATGAACCCTTCGGCGGCATTGATCGGCACGTCGCCCGCCGCCCATGCCTTCTCGACCCGCTCACACAGTTCCAGCGGTCCCAGCAACCCGACATTGAGATAGGGCGACAAGAGCGAATGGTGCAGGAACCTGTCGCCTTGCAACATCGCGTCTTGCGTATCGCCAAATTCAGGCAGCAGGTGCGCGATGAAATGGTCCATCGCCTTGAGGGCCTGCCCCCGTGTCACAGCAAGGCCAAACGCCTCCAGCTTTCCAAAATTATTGCCGAACCTGCGCGCCACAAGGCTGAGCACATCTTGGGTGATCGCGTCCTCACGGAACCGGGCAGGGCGGGCACGGAACATATCGGTTGTGGCGCGCTTGCGATTGTCATGGTCAAAGTTCCACTTTCCCCCCGCTGGCTGGTCCCCCTCCATCATCAGCCCCGTCTTGCGGCGCATTTCGCGATAGAAAAACTCCATCCGAAGCTCTTTGCGCCCTGTCGCCCAGGCGTCGAACTCCTCCGCCGAACACAAGAACCGATCATCGCTCAGAAGGGTCATCTTGAGCGGCATTTCCTGCAATACGGCGCGCAGCCGCCATTCGCCCGGTTGCGTGGCCAAAACCTCGGACGCACCATGGGTCTGGGCCGCCGCCAGAATCGCCTCCGGGATAGAACCGGGGGCGTCTTTGTCATCAAGCTTGGTGTAGGCAACCTGCCAGCCCTCGTCGCGCAATTCTTCGGCGAAATGGCGCATGGCCGAGAGGACAAAGGCAATTTTCTTGGGATGATGCGGAACGTACCCCGTCTCCTCGGCCACCTCGGCCATCACCACAACATCGCGCCCGCGCTCAGCTTTTCCAAGGGCGCTCAGACCCCGGCTCAGCTGATCGCCAAGCACCAGAACCAATCGTGTCACCACGCGATCCTTTCGCCCTGCCAGTCGTAGAAATTCCCGCTATCGTCAGGCGTCAAGCCGTCGATCACGCGCAAGAGGTTCTCGGCGGAAGTCTCTGACGGCACCGCCGGGTGGCGCCCGCGATAATCAGCGGTGAACGAGGTGGCCACGGTGCCGGGATGCAGCGCGGTGATGATCGCCTCGCGATGGCTGCGCGCAATCTCGATCGCGCCGCACCGCAACACCTGATTGAGCGCCGCTTTGGACGCGCGGTAGGAATACCACCCCCCCAAGCGGTTGTCCCCGATGGACCCCACCCGTGCCGAAAGCGCTGCAAAGACCGACCGACCTTTGCGCGGCAAAAGCCGAGGCGCGTGCTGAAGCACCAAGGCGGGGCCAATCGTGTTGATCGCAAACTGCGCGGCCATTGCATCCGCGTCCAGATCTTTAAGCGATTTCTCCGGCTCGCCCAGCGCGCCTGAGGCCACAAAAATCAGATCAAACGGCCCATCCAAAGCGCCCAAGATCCGCGCCACCGAGGCCCCATCAGTCAGGTCCAGCCCATCTCCGGAGCGCGACAAAGCGGTCACAGATACGCCACGCGCCACGAGTGCCGTCGACACCGCCCGCCCGATTCCGCCAGAGGCGCTTATGACCAAAGCCCGTTTCATCGACGACAGACTTTAGCCTAAGATTCGGGCAGATCAACGCTTTGGTATACAAAAATATACACTTTCCATTCGGAAATCGCACGCTTATGGTGCATCCCATGTTGACCGCCACGCATCCCCCTATTGCCACGTCCGCTTCTGAGCGGGCTCTTGGCCTTTGCCTGGCTCTCCTAACCCGCCTCTGAGCGTGCCGGAACTGGTGCGACCGCTCAGAGGATGCGCCTTCTCGCGCCAAAGGCTTTAGGACAATCAAAGAGATCAAAACATGACCGATTCAACACATCAAACAGCCCCGGCTGACGGCAAAGACCGCGTAGTGATTTTCGACACCACCCTGCGCGATGGTGAGCAATCGCCGGGCGCGACCATGACCCACGCAGAAAAGCTGGAGATCGCGGGCCTCCTGGACGAGATGGGCGTGGATATCATCGAAGCCGGGTTCCCCATCGCCTCTGAGGGTGATTTTCGCGCCGTGAGCGAGATTGCCAAACGGGCGGAAACCTCCGTGATATGCGGCCTTGCGCGGGCTCAATTGAAAGATATCGACCGTTGCTGGGAGGCGGTGAAGCACGCGCGTCGCCCACGCATCCACACCTTCATCGGCACCTCGCCGCTGCACCGCGCGATTCCAAACCTCACCCGCGATGAGATGGCCGAGCGTATCCACGAGACGGTCACCCACGCCCGTAATCTGTGCGACAACGTGCAGTGGTCGCCGATGGACGCCACGCGCACCGAATGGGATTATCTCTGCCGCGTGGTGGAGATTGCCATCAAAGCAGGCGCGTCGACGATCAACATTCCCGACACGGTGGGCTATACCGCCCCGGTCGAGAGCGCTGATCTCATTCGCCGCCTGATCGCCGAAGTGCCGGGCGCAGACGACGTGATCTTCGCCACCCATTGCCATAATGATCTGGGCATGGCGACGGCCAACTCCCTTGCCGCCGTGGCGGGTGGCGCGCGCCAGATCGAATGCACGATCAATGGTCTGGGTGAGCGGGCGGGCAATACCGCGCTGGAAGAGGTGGTGATGGCGATGAAGGTGCGGGGCGATATCATGCCCTATTCTACCGGGATCGACACCACCAAGATCATGAACATCTCGCGCCGTGTGGCCGCTGTCAGCGGCTTTGCCGTGCAGTTCAACAAGGCCATCGTGGGCAAGAATGCCTTTGCCCATGAGAGCGGCATCCACCAGGACGGGATGCTGAAAAACGCCGAGACCTTCGAGATCATGCGGCCCGAGGATGTGGGCATCGCAGGCACCTCCCTGCCCTTGGGCAAGCATTCGGGCCGCGCGGCCCTGCGCGCCAAGCTGAAGGACCTCGGCATCGAGGTGGGGGATAACCAGCTCAAGGATATCTTCGTGCGGTTCAAGGACCTCGCCGACCGCAAGAAGGAGGTCTACGACGATGACATCCTCGCGCTGGTCCGCACCAGCGGCGAGGGCGAGGATCATCTGGAACTGATCAACCTCAAGGTCATTTGCGGCACCGGACCCGCCGAGGCCGTTCTGGAAATGGAAGTGGACGGGGTAGAGCATTCCGCCACCTGCGAAGGCGACGGGCCAGTGGATGCAACCTTCAAAGCCGTGCGCGCCATCCACCCCAACGAGGCGCGGCTTCAGCTTTATCAGGTGAACGCCGTGACCGAGGGCACAGACGCGCAGGCAACTGTCAGCGTGCGTCTGGAAGAGGATGGGATGATCGCCACGGGACAATCGGCGGATACAGACACGGTCGTCGCCTCCGCCAAGGCCTATATCAACGCGCTCAACCGCCTGATCGTGCGGCGCGCGAAGACGGGCAGCGATACAGCTGAGGTCAGCTACAAAGACCTTGCCTGAGCGGATCGGCGGGCCAGCGTTTTGGCCCGCCGCACCCTCATTCCGTGATCATGTAGATCTTGCGCAGTGTCTCGGTGATTTCCCAGACCATCTTCTTGCCCTTAGCGATGTAAAAGCTGTCGCCCGCCCCCAGATGCTCGGCAGTACCGTCTGCATGGGTCACGGTGATCTTGCCCGACACGATCGTCATCAACTCGTGCACCGGATAGGCGTCGATGACTTCGCGGGTGGGGGCACATTCCCAAACGCCCGAATAGGTGGTCTCGTCCTCGTTGATGTAGTGGGTGTGGTTCAATTCGGTATGGTCCGACGTAGTGAAGACCTCGGCCTCCACCATCGACGATGGTTCCATCTTGGCGGGGTGGGGATCAATCCGAAACGGGATGTTGGTCATTCAAGCTCTCCTCTACTGCGTCCACTCCCATGGCCGCGTATACTGGCCCAGCGTCGACGCGACCTGAGCGTTGTCAACATCACCTGTCTTTACGATTCGCGCCACCAGTCCGCGCTTTTTATCGTCGATAACCTCAATAACATGCGCCGGCAGGCCCGCACCCTCCAGCGCCGCATCATAAATCCGCGTGATCGCCCGCTTGCGCAGATCGGGTTTGAACACTTTGCCAACGGCAGTTTTTGGCAACTCAGCCAATATCTCCACATGTTTGGGATGGGCCGCCCGTTCGTGCACATGGGTTTTGCAATGCGCGCGCAGATCTTCAGCGGTGGTCACGGCACCCTCCACAAGCTCCACATAGACGCAGGCTACTTCGCCCGCATGGGCATCCGGCTGCCCAATCGCACCCGCCATTGCGACCGCAGGATGCGCCATCAGCGCCTCCTCGATCTCGGCGGGGTCGATGTTATGCCCGCCCCGGATGATCAGATCCTTCTGCCGCCCAGTGATCCAAAGATACCCATCAGCGTCGATCCGGCCCAGATCGCCGGTCCGCAGATATATCTCCGCGTGATACAAATCGTTGTTCTTCGCGGCCTCGGTATAGGTCTGCCCCACATGAACACCGGGACTGGCGATGCAAATCTCGCCCACCTCATCGGCACCGCATTCCGTCTCGCCATCCGGGCCAGTGTGGAAAATTTTCACATCCGTATAGGGGAAAGGCACCCCGACCGAGCCCACTTTCTTGTCGCCCTGCGGCGGGTTGCACGACACAAGGCATGTGGCCTCGGTCAGGCCGTATCCTTCGATCACCGAGATGCCTGTAGCGCTCTCAAACCGGGTGAAAAGCTCCATCGGCATGGGGGCTGAGCCGGAGAACGCATTGCGCACGGTTGAGATATCCGCATCCACCTTGCGCTGCATCAGGGCCGAGACGGCGGTGGGCACTGTAATGATAAAGCTGATCTTCCAGCGCGCGCAGAGCTTCCAGAAATTGTCGAACACTCCGTCCCCGCGATAGCCCGCAGGCGTGGGGAACACCCCATGCGCGCCCGATTTGATCATCGCCATCAAGATCACATGACAGGCAAATACATGGAAAAGCGGCAGCGGGCACATAACATTGTCCTGCTCGGTAAAGAGCAGCGTGTGCCCGATCCATCCGTTATAGATCATCCCGCCATAGGTATGCTGCGCAACCTTAGGCATGCCCGTCGTCCCGCCGGTGTGGAAATAGGCCGCGACACGGTCCTGCCCCGGATCGTTGAAACCAAGCGATTTGCTCTGCCGTGCCATCTCCTTGCTGAAATTCTTGATTGTGGCGTGATGCGTGGTCGTGGTCTTGGGACGGATGAGTGGCACGATCCAGCTTTTGGGCGGCGACAGGTAGCGGTTGAGGTCAATTTCCAGAACCGTCTCGACATTGGGCGCAAGACGCACAGCTTGGGCAGTTTTCTGAGCCACATCTGTCTTGGGAAAGGCCTTGAGCGTGACCACGACCTTCGCGTTTGTTTCGCGGAGGATGGAGCCAATCTGCTCCGGCTCCAAAAGCGGGTTGATCGGGTTCACGATCCCCGCAACCATGCCGCCGACGGTGGCCACAGCCGTCTCCAGACAATTGGGCAGGACAAGCGCCACCACGTCAGTCTCCGACACGCCAAGACCCCGAAAGAGGTTCGCAGCCTGACAGACCTGCGCGTGAAAGCCGCGCCAAGTCAGGGTCTGGGCCTTGTCAGTGGGGCCGGAGAACAGCTGATAACTGAGCGCCGGGCGGTCCGGGAATTTCTGCGCCGTCTGCGACAGCATCGCGTAAAGGGTTGCGGGCCTCTCGCGTGCGTCCCAAGGCATCTCGTTTTGAAGCGCAAGCACATCGCAGCGATTGACAAAGTTCATGGTGGGTCCTCCCCGGACTGGCCCGCGCCTCTCTCCCGGACGCATCGGGCCGTGTGTCTCAGCGTGGGCGGGAACAGCCCAGCAATCAAGCGAAACGCTACGTTTTCGGTGCGATGGGCCAAAGGTGAGATTTTTCAAAGCAATCTCTTGACTCTTTTAGTCGGATACAGTCCTTTACCCGAGTAATTCACTCGGACAAACCACAGGAGTCCCAAATGAAGCGTTTCGCAACCCGCCTGACCGCGGCCCTTTCCCTCTCCGCCATGGCCGCCACCGCCATGGCCGCCGAGGTCAACGTCTACTCCTCGCGCCACTACGACACCGATGATGCGCTCTATGCCAAATTTACCGAGCAGACGGGGATCGAGGTCAACCGCATCGAGGGCAAGGCAGATGAGCTGATGGCCCGTATCGAGGCCGAGGGTGCCAACAGCCCCGCAGATGTGTTCATCGCTGTGGACGCAGGCCGCATGTTCCGCGCCGCCGATGCCGGGATGTTGCAAGCCGTCGACTCGGACCTGCTGACCACTAAGATCCCCGCGCATATCCGGCACCCAGACAACCTTTGGTTCGGCGTAAGCCAGCGCGCGCGCGTCATCTTCTATTCCAAGGACCGCGTTGAGAACCCGCCGCAGACATACGAAGAGCTGACAGATGAGAAGTGGAAAGACAGTATCTGTATCCGCACCTCATCCAACATCTACAACCTGTCGCTTCTGGCCTCGATCATCCACGCCGATGGCGAAGACGCAGCAAAAGAATGGGCCGCCGGCGTCAACGCCAACCTCGCCCGCGCCCCTCAGGGCGGTGACACGGACCAACTGCGCGGGATCATCTCAGGCGAGTGTGATCTGGCCGTCTCCAACCACTATTACTACCTGCGCGGCTTTGATCAGGACATTGAAGGCCTGACCGCCGAGATTGATCAGCTGGGCTGGGTCTGGCCCAACCAAAGCGATCGCGGTGTGCACATGAACCTCACCGGCGTGGGCATGCTGGCCAACGCGCCCAACACGGATGAGGCGAAAGCCCTGATGGAGTTCTTCACATCCGAGTTCGCGCAGCGCCACTTTGCCGAGCAAAACAACGAATACCCCGCCGTACCCGGCATCCCGCTGGACGAAGACACAGCCCGCATGGGGTATTTCATCATCGACAATGACACGCCGACAGAGGCCTACGGCTCCAACGCCGCCAAGGCTCAGGCGATCTATAACGAGGTGAATTTCCCCTAAACCGGGACGCCTGAAAGCCAAGGACCGGGGGGCCACGCGCCTCCCGGTTTTTTGTGCGCAAAACTCAGCGTGCGCGCAGCACAGCACCCGGATTCATGATCCCAAGCGGGTCAAGCGCGTCCTTGATCGCCCGCATGGCCGCAAGCTTTGCCGGATCGCTGTATCTCTCCAGATCCGCAACTTTCAGCCGCCCGATCCCATGCTCCGCGCTGACCGACCCGCCCATGGAATGGACCAGATCATGCACCGCCGTCTTGATCGCCTCACGCTGATCCGCGTGATCGGCGCGGGTTTTACCGGGCATGGGAAAGACGTTGTAATGCAGGTTGCCGTCGCCAAGATGCCCAAAACAATTGATCCGAAACGCGCCAAGTGCTGCAATCGCAGGACCGCCTTGCGCAATGAATTCGGGCACCATCCCGAGGGGCACGGAAATGTCATGCGAGCTGACAGCACCAATGCGGCGATTGCCCTCGGGGATAGTTTCGCGGATCTCCCAAAAATCGCGGCGTTGCGTCTCGGATTGCGCAATCATGCCATCGGTGACCAGCCCGGCCTCCAGCGCCTCGCCAAAAAGCGTCTCAAGCGCCAGCGCCGGGTCAAGCCCGCGCGCGAGCCCCACATCAATGAGAACAAACCATTCGGGCGGCGTGGAAAAGGGCTGGCGCAAGTCTGGCATCGTCTCGGCCAGAAAATCGAGGCCCTGACGGTGCATCAACTCAAAGGCGCTCACCCCCTCGCCCATGTGATCACGTGCCAAAGCAAGCAGGCTCAGCGCGGCGGCAGGGCTCTCGACCACCATCAACGCCGTTCCCTCCCCCGCGGGGCGCGGCACGAGCTTGAGCGCGGCGGCAGTGATCACGCCCAGCGTGCCCTCGGAGCCGATCATCAGGTTGCGCAGATCATAGCCGGTGTTGTCCTTGCGCAGACGGCGCAGGCCGTGCCAGAGGCTGCCATCCGGCATCACCGCCTCTAGCCCCAAACACAGATCGCGCGCATTGCCATAGCGCAGCACGTTCACGCCCCCCGCATTGGTCGCCAAAAGCCCGCCCACACGGGCCGATCCCTTGGCCGCGATGCTGAGCGGGAAAAGACGCTCAACCGCGCCCGCCGCATCATGCACATCCGACAGGATGGCACCCGCCTCGACCACTATTACGTTTTCCTCGGGGTAGTTCTCGCGCACCCGGTTCATCCGCTCAAGGCTAAGCAGGATCGGCACGGGGCCATCCGGCGTGATCTGCCCACCCACAAGACCAGTACCCCCCGAATAGGGCAGCACCGGCACGCGGGCCTTGGCGGCCATGCGGATCACTTGCGCCACGCCCTCGGCGCTGTCCGGTGCGACGATTGCCCCGGCAAGCCCCTGCCAACGGCCCCTCGGCTCCTCGACATATCGGGGCGACACCTCGCGCATAGCACTGGGCATGGCGGCGGTCAGCTGCTCCAGCAGCACGGAATCAACGGAATTGAGTGTCATGCAAGCGGTCTAGCCGGGCCTGCGTGAAATGGCAAAACCTCACTCATCATTGCGCAAAAACGCAGGCCGCAGAATGATCACCGTCGGATCATCGGGCAAATTGCGCAGCGACACTGTGATCTCATGCGCGCCGCCGTCCACCACGTCGAACACATCCTCCATCCCCGCCGCAAAGCGCACGAGATTGTCTTGCGTGAACCAATGCATGGGGATGACGATCCGCGCCTCCAGCCGCTTGAGCACCGAGATCATGGTTTCCAGATCCATCGTATAACCACCATCAACCGGGGCCATGACCACATCCATCCGGCCAAGCGCCGCGTATTGATCATCCGTGGGCGCGTGGTGCAGATGGCCCAGATGGCCGATGCAAAGCCCCGCCGCCTCGAACACAAAAATGGAATTGCCGTTTGGCTCCACCCCAGACATCGCACTTCGGATATCGGTGGAGACATTACGCACCAGCATGTCACCCACGCTCACATGATGATCCACCCCCTCGCCAAAAGGCCCCCACCCCTTGAGGACATGGGCGATACCCGGGTCGGGATTGGCCGTCCAATGGGTGGAATGGGCGTGATTCATCGTGACCACATCAGGCAGAAAATTCGCGCTGCCGACAAAGCCGTTGAAATCGGTCACAGCACTCACACCACCCGTCGTCTGGATCAAGAAGGCCGCATGGGTGAGATATCTCAGTCGCACGGAAAACTCAGGGACAGGCGCTCGAAAGCTGGCGGTTTGGATGTATTCAAGCCCCGGCGCGGTTTGCGCCAAGGCGATACAATGGCTGGGTTTTCGGTCTTGAGCCGTGGCAGGCAGCGCGAAGGCTGTGGTCGTGAGTGCGGCGAGCAAAAAAGCGATGGTGCGGATCATGGCAATCTCCCTTCACATCGGGATGATAGCGCGAATTTACGCGGCGTCAGCCAAATCTCATACGCCCGCTTCCGTGCGCCCCCGCCGATCAGCGCGTAGCCCGGCATAAAGAACATGGGTCCGCCAGCGGCCGTTGATCTGAAGATAGCTCTGCGCGACGCCCTCGTATTTGAACCCACAGCTCTCCAGGAGCGCCCGCGAGGCCGCGTTTTCCGGCAGGCAGGCGGCCTCGATCCGGCTGAGGTCCAGACGATCGAACGCATAGTGCACCACGGCCTCAATCGCCTCGCGCATATAGCCTTGGCGCGCGTGCTGCTCCCCAATCCAATACCCAAGCGTGCCAGATTGGCTGGGCCCGCGCCGGATATTGTCGAGCGTGATCGCACCCAAAAGGCGCGCATCCTCGCGCCGCACCAAGAAAAGCGGCATGGCCGAGCCGTTGCCAATGGCCCGCTGCGCCCAGTAAACCCGATTGGTAAACCCTTTGCGTGACAGGTGGTCGGGGGACCAAAGCGGCTCCCACTGCGCCAGGAAACCCTCGCTCTCGCGGCGCAAACATGCCCAGTCACGGAAATCCGGCATGGCAGGTTGGCGCAGGGTCATCCGCTCCGTCTCAATCCGGACCTTGCGGCGCGGCAGGAACATTACGCCGCGCGCCTTTGCTCAAGCGCTTCCAACGTAGGCGCCGCATCCACAGGTCCGTAAAGCGCCATTGCCGCGGGCGCGCGCGCCACGATCGTCTCGGCCAGATCGCGCACATCCCCGAGGGTCACCGCGTCGATCTTCTCGACAACTTCTTCCAGCCCCGGAACACGGCCCCATATCTGGACCATCCGCGCCAGCCGCTCGGCCCTGTTCGACGGGCTTTCAAGCCCCATGAGAAGGCCTGCCTTCATCTGCGCGCGGGCGCGCTCAATCTCGTCGGGGCGCATGTCGGAGGCGGCGCGCTTCATCTCGTCAATCGTAATACCAGCCAGATCACCCAGCTGCTCCGCAGACGTGCCCGCATAGACGGTCATCATGCCGGTGTCTGAATACGCACCGGCCTGCGCATAGATCGTGTAGCACAGGCCGCGCTTCTCGCGGATCTCCTGAAAGAGTCGCGAGGACATGGAGCCACCGAGAGCCGTCGAATATATCTGCGCCGCGTGGATCGCCGGATCGGCATAATCGGGGCTCTCAAACGCCAATGCGAAATGCGCCTGCTCCAGCGCCTTCACGGTCCGCGCCTCGCCACCAGTGAATTTCGCGAGCGGCGCTTGCGGGGCCGGCCCGGCCTGCATATCGCCGAAAAGCGCCTCTGCCGCCTTAACCAACGCATCGTGATCCACAGCGCCCGCCGCCGACAGGATCATCTGCCCCGGCACATAATGCTGCCCGACAAAGCCTTGCAAATCAGCGCGCGAAAAGCCTTTCACGCCCTCTTCCACACCCAAAATCGCCCGGCCCAGCGGATGATCCGGATAGGCCTTCTCCTGAAGCCAATCAAAGATGATGTCGTCGGGCGTATCAAGCGCTTGGCCGATCTCTTGCAAGATCACGCCACGCTCCACCTCGATCTCCGACGGATCAAACACGGCATTGCGCAGAAAATCCGCAATCACATCGAGCGCGAGGCCTACATCATCCTTCAGCACCCGCGCATAATAAGCTGTCACCTCGCGGCTGGTATAGGCGTTGATATAGCCGCCCACATCCTCGATCGCCTCGGCAATCTGAAGCGCGCTGCGCGTCTTGGTGCCTTTGAAGGCCATATGCTCCAGAAAATGCGCGATGCCATTCTGCTCAGCCCGCTCATGGCGCGCGCCGGACAAGACCCAGATGCCAATGGCCGCGGATTGCAGGCCTGGCATCGGCTCGGACACGACGCGAAAGCCGTTTTTCAAGGTGGTAAGGGTGACGCTCAAGATGTGGTGCGCTCCGTGATGAGGGTCTCGATCGCACCCAGATCATTTGCGATCCGGGTGATCCGTTCGGGCCGCTCATACAGGTCCGCCATATGCGAGGGCAAGGGGGGATGCTGCCCGCTCGCCGCCTCAACCGTCGCCGGGAATTTCGCCGGATGCGCCGTGGCCAGCGTGATCATCGGCACGCCGGGTGTGAGATGCGCTTCCGCCACCTGCACGCCGATGGCGCTGTGCGGGCAAAGAAGCTCGCCCGTCTGCGCGAATGTGCGGGTGATCGTGGCGCTGGTCTCCTCCTCCGAGACACGCCCGCTATCAAACGCTTCGCGCAGGGCCTGCATCGCACCTTGGCTGACGGTGAACCCGCCTTCTTTCAGCTCATCCATCAGCTGCGCAATCGCGCGCCCATCGCGACCATAAGCCTCAAAAAGCGCACGCTCGAAATTGGAGCTGACGCCGATATCCATCGACGGGCTGATCGACGGCTTCACGCCATTGGGCGTATATTCCGCCTGTGTCAGGCAGCGGTGCAGAATATCGTTCTGGTTCGTTGCCACCACCAGCCGATCAATCGGCAGCCCCATCCGCTTGGCGATATAGCCTGCGAAGATATCGCCGAAATTACCCGTGGGCACGGTGAAGCTTACCTTGCGGTGTGGCGCGCCCAGCGCCGTGGCCGCGTAGAAGTAATAGACCACCTGCGCCAGAACCCGTGCCCAATTGATCGAGTTGACCCCCGCAAGACCCACCGCATCGCGGAACTCGAAATGGTTGAACATGTCCTTCACGCGGGCCTGCGCATCGTCAAAATAGCCATCAATGGCCAGCGCATGAACATTCGCCTCGGTCGGCGTGGACATCTGGCGGCGCTGCACCTCACTCACCCGGCCATGGGGATAGAGGATGAACACATCCACCGCCTCAAGGCCGCGAAACGCCCCAATCGCCGCCGATCCGGTGTCGCCACTGGTGGCGCCCACAATGCAGACACGCTTGCCACTGCGCTTAAGAGCCGCCTCGAAAAGCTGCCCGATCAGCTGCATCGCGAAATCCTTGAAGGCCAGTGTGGGCCCGTGGAAAAGCTCCAGCAGGTGATGGTTCGGGCCAAGCTGCACAAGCGGTGCGCGCGCGTCATGCGCAAAACCAGCATAGGCGCGCGCGATAATCTCATGGAATTCATCATCGGTGAAGGCATCGCCGATAAAGGGCCGCATCACGCGGAACGCCACCTCCTCATAGCTCTGCCCCGCAAGCGCCGCGATGTCCCCGTGGCTCATCTGAGGGATCGTCTCGGGCAGATAGAGCCCGCCGTCGCGCGCGAGCCCGGTCAGCATCGCTTCTTCAAAGCTCAGAACAGGGGCCGCACCCCGCGTGGAGATATACTTCATGTCTCGATCCTTTGCGCGCGCCGCATGCGCATGATGAAATAGGCTGTCATGATCACCCAAATCGCAGCCAGCGAAAACCACGTGATGACATATTGCAAATGATTGTTCGGGATATCGCCGCTGTCCACGGGGAGGGGCGTCACGTCAGAGGCCCCCGGCCCCACCTCGCTGCGGGCGATCACCAAGACCGGTGCCGCCCCAAGCGCCGCCGCCATCGCCGGCACATCGCGCGCAAACCAGATCGCACGGTCCATGTCCGGCGCGGGGGTCCAGCGATCCACCTCATCGGGCCAATGCAGATTGCCAATAATCGTAACCGCACCGCCTGCCCGCGCCACATCCTTGGCCTCAAGCGGGATATAGCCGCGATCCACCATGATCCGACCGCTTTCTGTCTCAAGCACTTGGATCACACGGTAGCCCGCGCCATGCTCCTTGGTGGAAATCAGCACGTGAAGCTCGGGGCCGCCCAGCACACCCTCGGCGCGCACCGGAAGATACCCATCAGCCTCCGCGCTAGGCTGCATCGGCACCCACACCGGCTCGGCCGCAATCCGCGCCTCGATCTGCGCCAGAACGGTCTCTTTCCATGCAAGACGGTCCAACTGCCACAGACCAAGCCCGACCAGAATGGCCGTGCCAAACACGCCAAAAATCAACGGACCAATCAGACGCTGCAAGACAGCCACCTCCTCTGAGAACCAAAAATGCGGAAGGCGCGCCCCCCGCATTTTTTCTTGGTCAAAATACCCGCGCCGCAGGCACGGGTTTTGTCAAAAACCCGTCAGGCGCCCCAGACATAGATTGCGGCAAAGAGGAAGAGCCACACCACATCCACAAAGTGCCAGTACCAGGCCGCCGCTTCAAACCCGACATGGTTCTCGGGAGTGAAGTGGCCACGCCGTACCCGCAGGTAGCACACGAAAAGAAAGATCGTGCCGATGAACACATGTGCTCCGTGAAAGCCCGTCGCCATGTAGAAGTTGGCACCATAGATATTGCCTGCAAACCCAAAATTGGCGTGGGTATACTCATAAATCTGGCAAATCGTGAAGAACACGCCAAGACCCACGGCCGTAATCAGGCCCATCTTGATGTCCTTGCGGTTGTTCTCATGGACCAGCGCATGGTGCGCCCATGTGGCCGCAGCCCCAGAACAGAGCAGGATCAGCGTATTGATCAGCGGCAAATGCCACGGGTCAAACGTCTCGATCCCCACAGGAGGCCAGACACCATCGACCATGGGGGACATCTCGCCCATCGGATACATCGCGTGTTTGAAAAAGCTCCAAAACCACGCGGCGAAGAACATAACCTCTGACATGATGAACATGATGAAGCCATAACGCAGACCAATCCGCACCACTGGCGTATGATCACCCGCCTGATTTTCCGAGACCGTATCGGCCCACCAGCCAAACATGGTGTAAAGCACACCTGCCAGCCCAATGAGGAACATCCAAGGCTGATTTGTCTCCGCCTGCGGCGAGATCATCAGAACCGCCCCGAAGAGCATGACGAACCCAGCGACCGAGCCAAGAAGCGGCCAGACAGAGGGGTTCAGGATGTGATAGTCGTGGTTTTTTTCTTGTGCCATTTTTCAGGGTCCCTCGAATAGCGGCTTAGTTAACGGTTTGGCCCGTTTTGGTGTCGGTCTCAAGAGAGGCTTGCCCCTCGGGCAGGTCAATCTCGTAAAATGTGTAGGAGAGCGTGATCGTGTGGGTGAACTTTGCGTCGCGATCATCCACCAGATCGGGATCAACGAAGAACGTCACCGGCATTTCCACCCGCTCACCGGGTTGCAGCACCTGCTCTTCAAAGCAAAAACAGTGGATCTTGGAGAAAAACGCACCCGCCTCATAAGGCGTCACATTATAGCTCGCCATGCCCGCTACAGGCCGGTCGGTGGGGTTATAGGCCTCATAGAAGGCCAAACCTGTCTCACCGATGCGCAGCTCCATTTCGCGTTCCACGGGTTTGAACTCCCACGGCATATCGCGCTCTTTGCTCGCGTCAAACCTTACCTTGATCGTCTGATCAAGAATCACATCCGAGTCGCCCTCAGCCACGTTGGTCACGCCGCCAAAGCCCGTGACCCGGCAGAACCAGTCGTAGAACGGCACCGACGCCCAGGCCAGTCCGCCCATAAACACGACAACCCCCACAAGACGCACCACGGTGCGGGACGTATCTGTCATCTTTGCCATCAATATCCCCCTTCAACCTGTGTCGGCACCACAAAACTATCGTCGCTCACCTTCGCAATCGTCAGTCCGAAGATCAGCGCCACGGACCCCGCCAGAACGACACCAAGCCCCAGATTGCGGCCAAAGCGGCGGCCATGAAGCTCGTGTGGTTTGCGAAAGCTCATACCAGCACGCTCAAAATCTGCCATCCGCCCACGCCGTAATAAGTCAGGATCGCCTCCCCCCAGAGCGCGCCGAATAGCGCAAAGAGGTAATAGAGCGAGTGTTTGAAGACCTTCTTCTCGGTGGCATACCCATCGGCCTCGGCCATGTCCTCATCGCGCCGCCAGATCTCCCAAGCGCCCTTGAGAAACAACAGGCTGTAAAAGAGCGCGACAGCCAGATAGAGAGGCCCGCCAATCGACGTGAACGCAAGCGCCAATGCAACCGGGGCCAGAAGGACCGTATAGACAAGGATGTGGTTGCGCGTGGAGCGCCGCCCATGCGTCACGGTCAACATGGGCACACCCGCCTCGTGGTAATCACCCTTCATGAAGAGCGCGAGCGCCCAGAAATGCGGCGGCGTCCACATAAAGATCAGTGCGAACATCAAGACGGCCTCGATGGAGACAGAGCCCGTCGCCGCAGCCCAACCAATCATCGGGGGAAACGCGCCCGCAGCCCCACCGATAACAATGTTCTGCGGCGTCCAGCGTTTGAGCCACATCGAGTAGACAACGACATAAAAAAAGATGGTGAAGGCCAAAAGCCCTGCCGCGACAAAGTTCGTCGCAAGCCCGAGCATCACGACCGAAATCCCCGAAAGCGCCATGCCAAAGCCGAACGCCTCCCCCTCCGAGACTTTGCCCGCAGGGATTGGACGACCACGTGTGCGCTTCATGATCCGGTCAATATCAGCGTCCCACCACATGTTCAGCGCGCCAGACGCGCCGCCCCCCACAGCGATGAACAAGATGGCTGCAAAGCCGATCACGGGATTCACGGCACCGGGGGCCACAAGCAAACCCACAAGGGCGGTGAACACCACAAGGGTCATCACGCGCGGCTTTAGCAGCGCAAAGAAGTCGCCGAAGCTCGCATCACCCGGCTGGGTTTGGCTAGCAGAGAGGCTTGCGTCGCTCATTTCCATCCTGTTCCGGTGGTATGCACAGGCACACCGCCCACATAGCTACAGAAACACCGGGCACCGCCACACGGGCGCGCCCGGCATGTTCAGCGTTTACTCGGCGGCGGCCACGTCGAAACTCTGCGGGTTGCCCGCATATTCCTCGATTGCCCCGTCCAGCCACTCGGCATAGGCCTCTTCGCTCACCACTTTCACGGTGATGGGCATATAGGCATGATCCTTGCCGCAAAGCTCGGAACACTGTCCGAAATAAACGCCTTCTTTCTCAGCCTGGAACCAAAGCTGCGCGAGGCGGCCCGGAACGGCGTCCTGCTTGACCCCGAAGGCCGGGATGGTCCAGCTGTGGATCACATCTGCGCCTGTCACGGTCATAACAACGACCTTGCCCACGGGCACGACAACGGCGGTGTCGGTTGCCAGAAGGAATTCATCTTCACTATAGCCCGCGGCCTCAAGCTCGGCGATAACTTCATCATTCTTCACCTTGCCTTCGCCGATCATGAAGCTGTCGAACGCAAACTCGTGATCAGTATATTCATAGCCCCAATACCACTGGTATCCGGTGACTTTGATATTGATATCGCCCTCGGGGATTTCCTGCTGCTTGAAGAGCACAGGCAGCGAGAAGGCGCCGATAAAGACCAGGATCACAATCGGCACCACGGTCCACGCGATCTCGATGGGCGAGTTGTGGGTGAAGGTCGCAGGCGTCGGGTTGGCCTTCCGATTGAACCGGACAATCGCGTAGATCAACAGCCCCGTCACGAACAAGGTGATCGCCGTGATGATCACCAGCAACAGACCGTCAAGCCATTGCAGATCGCGCGCCAGTTCCGTCGCTGCGGGCTGAAACCCGATACCGGCATCCTTGGGCGCACCGATGATCTCAAGGCCTTCCTTTTCAATCAGGGTTTCCTGCGCCCAAGCGGGCATCGCAGCGGTTGCTGCGGCAGCGGCCAACAGTTTGGAAAAATATCGCATGAGTCACCTTGGTCGGTTAGGGCGGATATACGCGTTAAATCAGGTGCTACGTTCGGCTAGAACACGCACCTATTGTTTCAGGTGCTGTTAAAACCATATTCTGAACATACAAACAAGAAAGACCATTGCGTCAAACAGACGCTTTTTTGATCCAGATCAAGAAAAGCGTTGTAAATCAGAGGCCAGCCCCCATGATAGATAGCCCTTTTCGCCCTTTTGACACCATGCTGGACGCAGGCGAGGCTCTTACGCTTTTGCAAAACGCCACCAGCGGCGCCGATGATGGGGAGCTTTTTCTGGAACGCACGCGGAGCGAGGCGCTTGTTTTCGATGACGGGCGGGTGAAAACCGCAAGCTATGATGCGGCAGAGGGATTCGGCCTGCGCGCCGTGCGCGGAGAAGCGGTGGGATACGCCCACAGCTCCGAGATTTCCGAGGCCGCGTTGAGCCGCGCTGTGAAAACCGCCCAGTTGGCCGTGGGCGAAGGCGGCGGCACGCTTGCCGATGGGCCGGTGGCGACGAACGTAAAGCTTTACACCGACGAAGACCCGATTGCGGGGGCGAGTTTTCCAGTAAAGATCGAGACATTGCGCGAGATAGATGCCTTCGCCCGCGATCTTGATCCGCGTGTGGTGCAGGTCACCGCCGTGATCATGGCGTCGTGTCAGGAGGTTGAGATTCTGCGTCCCGACGGTGCGCATCTGCGCGACGTGCGCCCCATGACCCGCGTCAACGTCTCGGTGATCGTGGAGCATAACGGCCGCCGCGAATCGGGCACGGCGGGCGGCGGCGGGCGCGTGGGCCTCGACGGTCTGATGGACCCCGCAGATTGGCAGGGCAAAACCCGCGAAGCGCTGCGCGTGGCCCTCGTGAACCTTGAGGCGGTGCCTGCCCCAGCGGGCGTTATGGATGTGGTGCTTGGCCCCGGCTGGCCCGGCATCTTGCTGCATGAAGCCATTGGGCACGGGCTTGAAGGCGATTTCAACCGCAAGGGAAGCTCGGCTTTTGCCGGGCTGATGGGGCAACAGATTGCGTCCAAAGGCGTGACCGTGCTGGATGATGGCACCCTCCCCGACCGGCGCGGGTCAATCAGCGTGGATGATGAAGGCACCCCCTCGCGGCGCAATGTGCTGATCGAGGACGGTGTGCTGGTCGGCTATATGCAGGACCGCCAGAACGCACGGCTGATGGGCGTTGAGGCCACGGGCAACGGGCGGCGTCAGAGCCATGCACATGTCCCAATGCCGCGCATGACCAACACCTATATGCTGGGCGGCGACACCGCGCCGGGCGATATCGTCGCCGATCTCAAAGACGGGATTTACGCCGTGGGCTTTGGCGGCGGTCAGGTGGACATCACCAACGGCAAGTTCGTGTTCTCCTGCACCGAGGCGTATCGTGTGAAGGACGGCAAGGTGGGCGCGCCAGTGAAGGGAGCCACGTTGATCGGGGACGGGGCCACGGCACTGCGCCAGATCCGGGCGCTTGGCAATGACATGGCGCTTGACCCCGGCATGGGCAATTGCGGCAAGCAGGGGCAATGGGTGCCTGTGGGCGTGGGCCAGCCGACGCTGATGATCGGCGGGCTGACCGTTGGCGGCTCCGCGACCTGAGGGGCGGTGCGTTAAAGTGCGGCTGCTTAGTTGAATGATTCTGTGGGGTTTTTCTGAATGAGGGATGAGTTTTTTGAACTCCGGTATGGTATTTTTATAACGTAAAACAGTCTCTTGTCGCCTCATCACCAATGATCCGGATGTGGTTTACCGCCTATTAACCTCGTTGCCGCTACGGTGTCTTAGCAACAGGCGGAGCGACGATGTCCGAGGATACACATCCTTCCACTCACCCCCCACTCCCACCCACCACGGAAGATGATCGGGTGTCATGGCTTCGCCTGTTGCGATCACGCCGGGTTGGCGTGGCGACATTCTATCGGCTGCTGGCCGAACATCACACTGCGCAAGAGGCGTTGATCGCCCTGCCCCGCATTGCCCGGTCGGCGGGCGTGAACGGGTATGAAATCGCGCCGGAGCGCTCTATCCGCGCCGAAATGCGCGCGGCAGACGATGTCGGCGCGCATATGATCTGCATAACTGACCCGACATACCCCCCCTTGCTACGCGAAATCCCTGACCCGCCGCCGATCCTTTGGGCCATCGGCGATCTTGGCATTCTCAGCCGCCCAATGGTGGGCATGGTGGGCGCGCGCAACGCGTCGTCACTGGGCACGCGGATGGCCCGCGCGCTCGCCGCGGATCTGGCCAAGCGCGGCTATGTTATCGCCTCGGGCCTTGCACGCGGGGTCGATACCGCCGCGCATAAGGCCGCGCTCAAAGGCGGTACGGTGGCCGTGATGGCGGGCGGTGTCGATGTGATGTACCCCGCCGAAAACACCGTTTTGGCCGAAGAGATTGCCCAAACAGGCCTGCGCCTGTCGGAGCAACCTGTGGGCCTTATCCCTCAGGCACGTCATTTCCCGCGCCGCAACCGCATCATCAGCGGTCTGGCCAGCGCGACCGTGATCGTGGAGGCGGCAGCGAAGTCCGGCTCTTTGATCACGGCCCGCAACGCGTTGGAGCAGGGGCGAGATGTGCTTGCGGTTCCGGGCCACCCGTTCGATGCGCGCGCCGCCGGGTGCAACCAGCTTTTGCGCGATGGCGCGCGGCTTGTGCGCAGCGCCGATGATATCGTCGAAGCGCTACCCGAGTTGCTCCACCCCACCCCACAGCCCGACCTGCCGCTTCAAACGCCCCAGCCGCACGCCGACATCCGCCCCAATATCCGCCCTGCGGCCAACGCGCCGACGGTGCCGGCCATACCCGCGCCACATGCCGCACGGACACGCACCCTCCGCGAGACCGCGGACTTGCACAGCGAAATCCTCAACCGTTTGGGCCCGTCCCCTTTGGCCGAAGATCAGTTGATCCGCGACCTGAAGACACCTGCGCAAAAAGTAGCGCCTGTGCTTCTGGATCTGGAGCTTGATGGCCGCATCCGGCGCCAGCCGGGCGGGCTTCTCTCGCTCACCTAAGTCCCGCGCTCTGCACGCAGCACTCCGGCCCCTCTATCAGGCCGCATTGACAATTGCCCTTGCCAGCCCACATGTTGCGCCGCCATAACGCTTCCTTGCAAAGCGAAAGGAATTTCATGCCCGTTGTTGTCGTCGAATCCCCGGCCAAGGCCAAGACTATCAACAAGTATTTGGGGTCTGATTACGTCGTTCTGGCCTCTTATGGTCATGTGCGTGACCTGCCGCCCAAAGATGGTTCGGTCGATACCGAGAACGATTTCGAGATGAAATGGGAGGTGGGTTATGACAGCCGCAAACATGTCAAAGCCATCGCAGACGCCCTGAAAAACGACAACTCGCTGATCCTCGCAACCGACCCAGACCGCGAAGGTGAGGCGATCAGCTGGCACCTTGAAGAGACGCTGCGCAAACGCAAGATCATCACCAAAGACACCCCCGTCAGCCGCGTGGTGTTCAACGCCATCACCAAGGCCGCCGTGACCGAGGCGATGAAGAACCCCCGCGAGGTGGACGCGCCGCTGGTGGAGGCGTATCTCGCCCGGCGCGCACTGGATTACCTCGTGGGCTTCAACCTTTCCCCGGTGCTTTGGCGTAAGCTGCCCGGTGCGAAATCCGCAGGCCGTGTGCAATCGGTCTGCCTGCGCGTCATCGTTGAGCGCGAGATGGAGATCGAGGCGTTCAACCCGCGCGAATACTGGTCCGTGAAGGCCCTTTTGACCACACCGCGCGGGCAGGAATATGAGGCGCGCCTCACCACGCTTTCGGGCAAAAAGCTCGACAAATTCGATCTTGCCAACGCCACGCAGGCCGAAATGGCCGTGCAGGCCGTGTCATCCCGTGCGCTTCATATCGCGTCGGTAGAGGCCAAGCCCGGCACGCGCAACCCCTCTGCCCCCTTCATGACCTCAACACTTCAGCAAGAGGCGAGCCGCAAGTTCGGCATGGGCGCGCGCCAAGCGATGAGCACGGCGCAGCGTCTTTATGAGGCAGGCCACATTACTTATATGCGGACCGACGGCATCGACATGGCGCCCGAGGCGGTGACAGCTGCGCGGGACGCGATCAAGGATCGCTATGGCGACAAATACGTCCCCTCATCTCCGCGCATCTATAAAAACAAGGCCAAGAACGCCCAAGAGGCGCATGAATGTATCCGCCCCACGGATATGACCAAGGACGCCGCCGCACTGAAGATCAGCGAAGGCGATCAGCGCAAGCTTTATGACCTGATCTGGAAGCGCACGCTGGCCTGTCAGATGGAGGCCGCACGGCTGGAACGCACGACGGTAGATATCGCCAGCAAAGATGGCGAAGTTACCCTGCGCGCGACGGGTCAGGTCGTGCTCTTTGACGGGTTCTTGCGGGTCTATGAAGAGGGCCGCGATGATGTGGCGGATGATGACGAAGGTCGCCTGCCGCAGATCACCGAAGGCGAGACCGCGGCCTTTGCCAAATCCTCGCTCGGCGCGCAATTCGCCAAAGCGGGTGAGAAATCTGATGACGTGATCGAGGCGAGCGCCAGCGGTGCAATGTCCCGCAGCAGCGCCGCGATCCTTGCGGGCAATGAGGCCGTTCTGGGCCTGCAACACCACACCCAGCCGCCCCCACGCTATACCGAGGCCACGTTGGTCAAGCGGATGGAGGAACTTGGCATCGGGCGCCCGTCCACCTATGCCAGTATCGTCACCACAATTCAGGACCGCGAATATGTCCGCAAGGATGGCAACCGCCTGATCCCCGAGGACAAGGGGCGGATCGTCACGATCTTCCTGCTGAACTTCTTCCAGAAATACGTAGGCTATGAGTTTACCGCCAATCTTGAGGCGGAGCTTGACCATGTCAGCGCCGGTGAGGCCGATTGGAAAGAGCTTCTTGCCCGCTTCTGGACCGATTTCTCAGCCGCCATTGGCGAGACGTCCGAGCTGCGCATTTCTGAGGTGCTGGATGTGCTGGACGACGCGCTCGCGCCTACTCTCTATCCGCCGCGCGAAGATGGCAGCGATCCGCGCGCCTGTCCGCTCTGCGGCGATGGGAGATTGCACCTCAAGACGTCCAAATCCGGCGGGTTCGTCGGCTGCGGCAACTACCCTGAATGTCGTTATACCCGCCCCATCGGCGGCGATGCGGCCGAGGGGCAGGACCGTATTCTGGGCGAGGACAATGGCGACGAAATCAGCCTGCGCACCGGGCGGTTTGGCCCTTATGTGCAGCGCGGGCAGGTGACCGAGGACGTGAAGAAACCCCCGCGCGCGTCATTGCCCAAAGGCTGGCAGGCCGAGGCGATGGATCTGGAGAAGGCGCTGATCCTGCTCAGCCTGCCACGCGAGATTGGCGAGCACCCCGAGGGCGGCATGATCTCCAGCAATTTTGGCCGCTTTGGCCCCTATATTTTCCATAAGGGCCCTGAGGATGCCAAGGGCGTCTATGCCAACCTCAAGGACCCCGACGATGTGTTTGCCATCGGCATGAACCGCGCGGTGGAGCTTTTAGCCGAGAAGCGCGCCAATCCCGGCGGGCGCGGGCGCACGGCGGCCAAACCCCTCAAGGAGCTGGGCGAGCACCCCGAAAACGGTGGCCCGGTCAATGTGATGGAGGGTCGTTACGGCCCCTATATCAAATGGGACAAGATCAACGCGACCCTGCCCAAGGAGACGGCCCCCGAGGATGTAACGATGGATATGGCAGTGGCCCTTGTGGCCGAGAAGGCCGCGAAATCGGGCAAGGGGCGCAAGGCCGCACCGAAGAAGGCCACTGCAAAAAAACCTGCCGCCAAGAAGAAAGCCCCAGCGAAGAAAGCCGCACCAAAGGCAAAAACAGCGCCCAAGGCCTGATCCGCGCATGATAACGCCGATGTGAGTGGCAAAGGGGCGCAGCAGTCCTTATCTTCAAATTGAATCGCCTGACGCAGGAGCCTTAGCCATGTCCAAGTCCAACATCACCCGCCGCAGCGCCCTTATCCTTGGCGCGGGCGCTCTGGGCACGCTCGCCGCTCCGGCCATCGCGGCCACGCCCCTCGCCCCCGTTAGGCGCAACGCGTCGAGCTTCAAAACACAAGCGTGGCAGGACCATTTTCAAACCTTGGGCTCTGGCGCGATTATCTGCGACACAGATTCGCGCGCGCTCCATTACTGGAACGCGGACGGCACAGATTACCGCGTCTTTCCGACATCCGTTCCCATGACTGACGAGTTGACCCGCCGCGGCTATACCAAGATCGTGCGCAAGAAAGTCGGCCCCACATGGACACCGACCGCGAATATGCGCAAGCGTGATCCGTCGCTTCCGGCCTTCATGCCTGCGGGTGCGGACAATCCGCTCGGCACGCACGCGATGTATCTGACTTGGCCTGCCTATCTGATCCACGGCACGCATGATACGCGCAAGATCGGGCGGCGCTCTTCCTCGGGCTGTATTGGGCTTTACAATCAAATGATCGAAGAGCTTTATGATATCACGCCCGTCGGAATGCAGGTTCTTATTCTGTAAGGCCACCGCCCCCCACCCGTTGACACCTCACGCGCCGCGCCTCATATCGGGCGCAAGAGATCATATTTGAGGGGACACGCCATGAAAAAAGTCTATGGCTCGGCCAAGGAGGCGCTCGACGGGCTTCTCTTTGACGGGATGTTCATCGCCGCAGGCGGCTTTGGCCTCAGTGGCATCCCGGAATTACTGTTGCAAGCGATCAAGGAAGCCGGAACCAAGGATCTAACCTTTGCGTCCAACAATGCGGGCGTGGATGACTTTGGCATCGGCATCCTGCTGCAAACCCGCCAAGTGAAGAAAATGCTCAGTTCCTATGTCGGCGAAAATGCCGAGTTCATGCGCCAATACCTCAGCGGCGAGCTTGAACTGGAGTTTAATCCCCAAGGCACCTTGGCCGAGCGCATGCGCGCAGGCGGTTGCGGCATCCCCGGCTTCTACACCAAAACGGGCGTCGGCACGGTGATCGCCGAGGGCAAAGAGGTCAAAGAGTTTGACGGGCAGGACTATATCCTTGAGCGCGGCATCTTCGCGGACCTGTCCATCGTGAAAGCATGGAAAGCCGACGAGACCGGTAATCTGGTCTTCCGCAAGACTGCGCGCAACTTCAACCCACCCGCCGCCATGTGCGGCAAGGTCTGTGTCGTGGAGGTCGAAGAGATCGTACCGACAGGGTCGCTTGATCCCGACGCGATTCACCTGCCCGGCATCTATGTGCACCGCATCATTCAGGGCGATCACGAGAAACGCATCGAGCAACGCACTGTTCGCCAAAGAGAGGGTGCATAACATGTGGGACCGCAACCAAATGGCCGCCCGCGCGGCGGAAGAGCTTGAAGACGGCATGTATGTGAACCTCGGCATTGGGATTCCGACGCTCGTGGCCAACTATGTAGGCGACAAGGACATC
This sequence comes from Roseovarius carneus, assembly GCF_020141465.1. NCBI lineage: Bacteria > Pseudomonadati > Pseudomonadota > Alphaproteobacteria > Rhodobacterales > Roseobacteraceae > Roseovarius > Roseovarius carneus. Next base: position 668,363 of record NZ_JAHSPD010000001.1, read on the forward strand.
ACCTTGCAATCAGAGAATGGGATGTTGGGCATGGGCCCCTTCCCCTATGAGGGCGACGAGGACCCGGACCTGATCAACGCGGGCAAGCAAACCATCACCGAACTGCCCCGGACCGCCTATTTCGACAGCGCGCTCAGCTTTGGCATGATCCGGGGCGGCAAGATCGCCGCCGCGATCCTTGGCGCGATGGAAGTGGCCGAGAATGGCGATCTGGCGAACTGGATGATCCCCGGCAAGCTGGTGAAGGGGATGGGCGGCGCGATGGATCTTGTCGCAGGCGTGGGCCGTGTGATCGTCGTGATGGATCACACCAACAAGCATGGCGAGAGCAAATTGCTTAAAGAATGCACCCTGCCGCTGACCGGGAAAGGCGTGGTGGACCGGATCATCACCAATCTGGGCGTTCTGGATGTGGTGGAGGGCGGTCTGCGCATCGTTGAAACCGCCGAGGGCGTGACCGAAGAAGAGCTGCGCGCAGCGACCGAGGCGACGCTTGTCTGAGGCCCTGCTTGTGTGAGGCCATATATATAATATGACGCGACATAGCGGCCTTTGTCGGGGCCGCCGTTTGCACGTCTACGGGATCGACGCGAGGTTCAGGGCGCAGCCATCCGATAAAAATTCGGGCCGCGTCTTGCACAGGCCCCGCGCCACGTCATAGGCGGCCAGAACCTTGGGCACGTAATCGCGCGTCTCGGCAAAGGGGGGCACACCCTTGTTGGCCTTCACCGCATTCTCCCCGGCATTGTATCCCGCCAGCGCAAGGATCGGATCACCATCAAATTCCTTGAGCAGCCAATCGAGATAGGCCACACCGCCGCGAATGTTCTGTTCCGCCGACAGGCTATCGGTGACGCCAAACCGCGCGGCCGTGGCGGGGATCAGCTGCATCAGGCCTTGCGCGCCCTTATGGCTCTCGGCGGTCTCATTGCCGCTCGATTCCACCGAGATCACGGCCAACACCAGCGCCGGAGACACGTCTGTTCCGATTGTGGCCATCAGGATGTTCTGTCCTTGGGCCAATGCGATCTTCTGGATATGTTGAAGGCGCGGGCTGGGCGCGGGCTTTCCGCTGGGCGGTTTGGCCAGTTTTAGAAGCGCCTCCTCAAAGCGCAGCGCGCCCGCATCCGAATAGCCAGGCGTGATATGCTCCCAGAACCAACCATAGGTGGCACCGGTAATCACCGGGCTGTCGTGGGCATCCACCTTGGATGGGCGCAAGGCCGCGCTTGGCAATGTTTGATCCCCCGGCTCGATCTGGACGGTGATACGCCTCGTCGTGCCTGCCTTAGGGGGTTTTTCGCTTTTGAACGTGAAATCAGGGAACGCCTGCGGCTCCTGTGCAGCCCCTGATATAGGCGCGAGGGCTATTCCAAGCGCCAAAGCGCCAGAAAAAATACATCGTGTCATCGAGCCTGCCTGCAAATTTATGCTTCTTTTGTTGCCAGTGTCGCAAAAATTCGGGCTCAACGCCAGCTTTGGCTGCGATTCTCGCAACAGTGGAAAGGCTCATTTTAACCAATAACAAATTATTCACATCTTTATATCGTTTAAAAACAGATACTTGAATCCATTCCCCCTGCAAATATTAACGTGCTTCAAAATCGCACCAATCCCGCCCAATTGCCGCCCCTTTTGAACGGCAAAAACTACTCATCCGAGGCGCTAACGGGCCAACAGAGAGAGGCGGCCCAGACGGCGAGACGGAATTTAACCTGAGAAACCTTTATGATCCTTTGGAGGGACAAAACCATGATGAAATTTATCAAACGCTTTAACAAAGACGAAGACGGTGCCGTGACAGTTGACTGGGTCGTTCTGACCGCAGCCGTCGTTGGCCTTGGTACTGCCGGTGTGCTCGCCGTGCAGGGTGGTGTGACAGGCCTGGCCGGGTCGATCTCGACTGGCGTGTCCGGGACAGCTATCGGGACCGGTGGTGGCAGCACTACTACCCCCTAATCTGCCCCTTCTGTCCAACGTTTATCCAGGGGCTGCACGTCACAGTGATGTGCGGCCCCTTCCTTTTTCCGATGCAAGTAGCGCGATCTTTTCGGCTCTGCCACATGGCATAGCTGTTCAGATCCCCCTTACATTCGCGACGGTACATGCCGCGCTATATAGTGATAGGATCGTTCATGTTTACTTATCTTAAAAAGTTCCGCGCCGACGAATCTGGCGCCATCACAGTGGATTGGGTGGTTCTGACCGCCGCCATAATCGGCCTTGCAGTCGCAGGCGTGGTCGCCGCGCAGACCGGTGTTATTTCCCTCGCAGGGACTATCGGCACAGCAGTGTCCTCCACGTCGACGAGCTCGGGACAATAATAAGGCCATGTCATCGCGTATCGGAAAAATGGGCCCATGCGGCCCTTTTTTGCGTAGCCGTTCGGCGCTTTGTCTATCGCCCGAAAACAGCCCCCCTCTAGTCGATCTTCCGCCACAATCATGAACGACAAGAGCCTTGAGGATGTCCCTGCATTGATCGGCGCAAACGACCCTCCCAGAGTTATATGTGAAAGGATGCGAAAATGCGTTTGGTATTTGGACTGGTTCTGATCGTCGGCGTTGGCCTTGCGGGCTTTGCCGTCTTCATGGCCAAAGGTTACATTCAGTCATATCAGGCCGCGCTTGATAATGAGCGCAACAGCCGCGGGCCTGTCATCGAGACGGTTGAGGTCTATGTGGCCGCCCGCCCCATGAAGTACGGCGAAGAACTGAAGATGCAGGATGCACGTTTGGTGCAATTCCCCGTCAGCGCCCTGCCCGAGGGCGTTTTCAAAACAGTGGATGCGCTTTTCCCCAAAGGTGATGAAGAGCCCCGCACCGTGCTGCGCATGATGGAAGCGAACGAAGCGATCCTGGAGGTCAAAGTAACGGGCCCCGGCGAGGATGCGGGCATTACGACCAAACTTGAGCGCGGAATGCGCGCCTTTGCGATCAGCGTGGACCGCACGACGGGTGTGTCTGGCTTCTTGCGGCCGGGCGACCGGGTGGATGTTTATTGGACCGGCTCCATCGGGAAAGGTCAATTGCAGCTGGAAGGCGCGGGCACCGGCGATGTGACCAAGCTGATCGAGGCTGGATTGCAACTGATCGCGGTGGATCAATCCGCCAATGCTGAAAAAACCGAGGCCACTGTTGCGCGCACCGTAACTGTCGCCGCCCGCCCAGAGCAGGTGGCAGCCCTCGCACAGGCCCAATCGACCGGCAATCTCAGCCTGTCTTTGGTTGGTGCCCGCGATGACACCGTCTCCAGCGCAATCGAGATTGATCAACGCGAGCTTCTGGGCCTCGTTTCGGCCCCCACGATCGCAAAAGCGCCCGAGGCACAGGTTTGCACCATTCGCACACGCCGCGGAGCAGACGTGATCGAAACAGCCATCCCTTGCACGAACTGATACAAAATCTGCGTCAGACCACAAGATATGGGGGGGGCCGCACGGGCGGCCCCCCCGTTTCATTCCTGCAACTACTGACGCGTTAGCATGAGAAAAGCCGCATAAGTTGCATTGATTCTTGAAAAGTTACAGAAACTGAGCGATGCTTCACACAATGCGGGCAAAAAGACCCGAAAAATGAGGCGTGATCCGAGAGGCAGGTTCACATGAAAATGACACGTGTGTTTGCGGCAGCCATTGTGGGCATGTCGATGATTATGGGCGCAGGCCCGACTTATGTGCAGGCCGAAACGCTTCAGGTTGTCCAAAAGGGCACCGGGCGTGATCTGAACGTTTCGATGAACCGCGCCGTTGTGGTTGAAAGCGACGTGCCGTTCGCAGAGCTGAGTATCGCCAACCCGGCGATTGCGGATTTCTCCACCCTGTCCGACCGCACTATATATGTGCTGGGAAAATCCCCCGGTCGCACGACGCTGACCTTACTGGATGAAAACGGCAGGCTGATTGCGAATGTCGAGGTGAGGGTGAGCGCGGATGTTTCCGAGTTCAAGGAGCGTTTGCGCCAGATCCTTCCCAAAGAACAAATCGAAGTGCGCACTGCCAATGACGGAATTGTCCTGTCCGGTACGGTGTCCAGTGCGCCGCGCATGCAGCGTGCCCTTGATCTGGCCGAGCGTTATGCACCCGAGCGGGTCTCCAACCTGATGAGCGTGTCGGGCAAACAACAAGTCATGCTGAAGGTTCGCTTTGCTGAAATGCAGCGGACGGTGGCGAAAAGCCTCTCGACCTCGCTTGCTGTGGACGGTCTGTCCGGGGCGGGCCTGGGCGCTGGGATTGGCACCAATGGTTTGGCATCCGATACGGTCGCCACCGGTGTCGCGCCTGGCCTGAACGTCAATGGCCAAGCGAACAATGGCGCGCTTTTCTTCGGATTCAACGCCGGATCGGCCCAAATTGGCGTCCTGATGCGCGCGCTTGAAAGTAAGGGCGTCGTGCGGACCTTGGCCGAGCCAAACCTCACGGCCTTGTCAGGGCAAGAGGCACGCTTCCTTGCCGGGGGCGAGTACCCAATCCCCGTAAGCCAGGAAAACGGCGCCATCACGGTCGAGTTCAAACCCTTCGGTGTGGAGCTTAACTTCGTTCCACGCGTACTCGATGATGATGTGATCAACCTTGAAATGGCCGCAGCCGTCTCCTCGCTCGATCCGACATCCAGCTTCACAGGCGCGGGCTTCAACATCAGCGGTTTCCGCCGGCGCGATGCCTCAACCACGGTGGCGCTGCGCGATGGGGAAAGCTTTGCAATCGCTGGACTTTTGCAAGATGACTTCCGCGATACCAACGGCCAGGTGCCATGGATCGGTGACGTGCCAATCCTCGGCGCGCTCTTCCGGAGCGCGGATTATCAGCGCTCGCAGACCGAGCTGGTGATCATTGTGACAGCACATCTCGTTACCCCCACACGTGGCGAGGCTCTGGCCTTGCCTACAGACCGGGTAAAACTGCCCTCCGAGGTAGATCTCTTCCTCAACGGTCGTGTGGCGCGTGAGGTTGGACCAACCTCAGGGGCCGCGGGCGAGGTTGCTAAACAGGATTTCACCGGGTCTTATGGTTACGTATTGGACTGATTGATGGGACGGGAGCATATGAAACCTTTTCTGATCATCCCGCTGATCGGCGTTTTGGGAGCCTGTAGTCAGGCATCCGGTACTGTGTATCGGTCTTACTTCAGCGAAGCCGGCGCTTTGGTCGATGGTGGCAGTTTCGGCAATGCCAACATGCAAAACACACAAGTAATGTCCGGCGAGCGCGCCTATGTCTTTGACCTCAGCAACCGCTTTGCGAATGAGGTGATGACGACGGTAAACTTCGCGTTCAACTCGTCCCAGCTTGACGCAGGCGCACGCGATACATTGCGCGAACAGGCGACATGGATCCGGCAATTCCCCGAGGTGCGCTTCAAGGTCTATGGCCATACAGACGCCGTCGGCTCGGACGCATTCAATGAGAGCCTTGGGATGTTGCGGGCGCGGGCGGTTGTGGCCTATCTCGCCACCCAAGGCATCAGCACTTCGCGGCTTGAGGCGGTCGTCTCGCTTGGCGAAGCGCAGCCTTTGATCGTCACCCAAGGCCGCGAGCGTCGCAACCGGCGCACCGTGACCGAAGTGTCGGGCTTCGTGAAATCGCATCCCATCGTGATGGACGGCCAATATGCCCAAGTGGTTTACCGCGAATACATCGCCAGCGGCGTCCCGCCATCGACGATCGCGATGGTCACAGAAGGCTCAGAAATAGCAGGCGGCACTGAATAAGCCCGCCTTTTCGAGCATCTCCCTGCCCGGCTTGCCGGGACACCTCAAACACCCGCCAGTCCGCTGGCGGGTTTTTCTTTGTCCACCAAAACCGCATAATTACGATCTTTTGGCCCTAATGTCGCCCAGATTTCAGCAGACATTCTCCCAGACAAAAGCCCCATCTCGCGATTCCATTCGCCGATAGGCCGGGGGTGAGCAGCGGTGCAGGGACAAGGCACCACACGACCAAAGGCCCGGCAAGGGTGACATGTATATTAGTAGGACCGGAGCGCCATGAGCAGTGCGATGAACCAATCAGACCAAAGCCCGTTGGTGGCGATCACGATCAGCCGCGATGTGACGAATTTTGATCTGTTGATCGAAGATATGGAAGCCAATTTGGGTGAGGCCTGGGGTGATCTGGGCTTTCCCGAGGCGCTGACTTTCCTGACACAGCTTGACGACAAACAGCTCAATTTCGTGGCCATCGCAATTGATGAGGCCGACGAGGAAGAGTTGGACCTGATTGGACAGATCATCGAGCTTGCGGGGGCTCGTAAGATCAAGGTGATCCTGATCGCCGATGATGTGAGCCCCGCCGCATTGCACACATTGCTGCGCCAGGGCGCGGATGAGTTTGTCCCCTACCCCCTGCCCGAGAATGAGCTGAAGGCCGCCATCGACCGGCTGAACAAACCCGAGCCTGTGGCAGCCCCGGTTCCAAGCGCCGCCCCCGGTGCCAGAACTGAGGATGGCGTTCTTTTGGGCGTGCATGGTCTTGCGGGGGGCACGGGTGCCACGACATTTGCCGTGAACCTCGCGTGGGAATTGGCCACTGTGGAAAAAGACGCGTCGCCGCGCGTATGCATCATTGATATGGGCCTACAATTTGGCTCGGTCTCGACCTTTCTCGACCTGCCCCGGCGCGAGGCGGTCTATGAGATGTGGTCCGACACCGAAGCGATGGATGAAGACATCTTCAAACAGGCGCTCGTCTCCTATGAGGATCGCCTCTGGGTGCTGACCGCCCCACCCGAAATGCTGCCGCTCGACCTGATCACGCCCGATGATGTGGCGCGGGTTCTGGAACAGGCGCGCCATCATTTTGACTATGTGATCGTGGATATGCCCACGACGCTGGTGCAGTGGACCGAGACTGTGCTCACCGCGAGCCAGATCTACTTCGCCACTCTGGAAATGGACATGCGCTCGGCCCAGAACACGCTGCGCCTGAAACGCGCGCTGAAGGCTGAGGACCTCCCGCTGGAGCGTTTGCGCTTTTGCGTGAACCGCGCACCCAAATTCACCGATCTGAACGGGAAATCCCGGATCAAACGCATGGCCGAGAGCCTTGAGATCGGTATCGAATTGCAATTGCCCGACGGCGGCAAAGCCGTGGCCCAAGGCGCGGATCACGGTCTGCCGCTGGCCAATTCGGCCCCCAAAAACCCGCTGCGCAAAGAAATCGCCAAGCTCGCACATTCGCTGCACGCTCTTGGCAAAAGCGATGCCGAAGCGGCCTGAAAGGTAGATTGATATGTTCTCGCGTTACAAAAAATCCGATGCGGCCAAGGCCAAGCCTGTGGCCCTTGAGCCCGAAATCATCGACGCGCTGCCCGAAGTTGGCGCGCCGCGTCCCAGCCTGCGCCGCCCGCAAGAGGCCTCGGCCGCACGCGCGGCACCGCAAGACAAAGAGCGCAAGCGCAAGGAGCGCATGGGCGAGATCAAGCTCGATCTGCACCGCGCCCTTCTCGACAACCTCAACCTGAGCGCGCTTGATACCGCGACCGAGGCTGAATTGCGCGCCGAGATTGCCGAAATTGCATCGGAGGTGCTTGAAGAACGCTCCATCGTGCTCAACCGCGAGGATCGCACCACGCTGGTGCAGGAGCTTTACGACGAAGTGCGCGGCCTCGGGCCGCTTGAGACACTGCTCAAGGACGATACGGTCAACGATATTCTCGTGAACGGCCCGCAACAGATTTTTGTGGAGCGCGACGGCAAGCTTGAGCTGTCAGACGTCACGTTCAAGGACGAAAAGCACCTCCTGCGCATCATCGACAAGATCGTAAGCGCCGTGGGCCGCCGCGTGGATGAAAGCAACCCTTACGTCGATGCGCGTCTGCTGGATGGGTCACGCTTCAACGCGATGGTACCGCCCGTGGCCGTGGATGGCAGCCTTGTCTCCATTCGTAAGTTCAAGAAAGACAAGCTGGGCATCGACGACCTGGTAAAGTTCGGCGCGTTTTCCGAGGAAATGGCCGCCTATCTTCAGGCCGCCGTGGCGTGTCGTCTCAACGTGATCGTGTCGGGCGGGACCGGCTCGGGTAAGACAACCACGCTCAACGCGCTGTCGGGTTTCATCGACAATGCAGAGCGCATCCTGACGATTGAGGACACCGCCGAATTGCAGCTGCAACAGATCCATGTGGGCCGGATGGAAAGCCGCCCACCAAACGTGGAAGGCAAGGGTGAGGTTTCCCCCCGCGACTGTCTGAAAAACGCGCTGCGGATGCGCCCGGACAGGATCATCGTCGGCGAGACGCGCGGCGAGGAAGTGATCGACATGCTTCAAGCCATGAACACGGGCCACGATGGCTCGATGACGACGATCCACGCGAACAACCCGCGCGACGGGATCAGCCGTCTGGAAAACATGGTCGCTATGGCCGGGATCGAGATGCCGCTCAAGGCCGTCCGCTCCCAGATCGCGTCCGCTGTGAACCTTATCGTGCAGGCCTCGCGCCTTCAGGATGGCTCGCGTCGCATGACGTCGATCACCGAGATCACCGGCATGGAGGGCGAGGTCATCTCCATGCAGGAGATCTTCCGCTTTCAGCGTGTGGGCCTCAGCCCCGACAACAAGATCATCGGGCATTTCACCGCCACCGGCGTGCGCTCGCACTATTCCGAGCGGTTCCGTCTGTGGGGGTATGATCTGCCCGCCTCGCTCTATGAACCCGTGAACCCGGAGTAAACCGCATGTCCATTTCGCCAGAGCCGATAATCTATGCGTTGATCTTCTTCGGGGTGCTCGCGCTCGTCGAGGGGATTTATCTCACCGTTTTCGGCAAATCCATCAGCCTCAACAGTCGCGTCAACCGCCGGTTGGAGATGCTTGATAAGGGTGCGAACCGCGAAGAGGTTATGGAGAAGCTGCGCAAGGAGATGTCGCAGCACCTCAAGGCACGGCGCCTGCCGATCTATTCGATCCTGTCGAACAAGGCACAAAAAGCAGCCATCGCATTCACCCCGCCGCAGCTCGTGATGCTGATGGTCGGGGTCAGCGTTCTGGCCTTTCTAGGCCTGACAATCGGCACCGAAACACAGCTTCCCGTGCGCATTATCGCGTCTATCGCCATCGGGGTCGGCGGGATTTTCATGTGGATTTCCATGAAGGCGAAAAAGCGGATGGGGATGCTCGAAGAGCAATTGCCCGACGCGATTGAGCTCATGGTGCGCTCGCTCAAGGTTGGCCATCCGTTTTCGTCCGCCGTGTCCATCGTGGCCAATGAGGTCAGCGATCCATTGGCCACCGAATTTGGCATCATCGCCGACGAGGCCGCGTTTGGCCGCGATACGGGCGAAGCGCTGAAAGACATGGCCGAACGTCTGGACATGCAGGACCTGCGCTTTCTCGCCGTGGCCGTGACCATTCAGCAGCAATCGGGTGGTAACCTGGCCGAGATCCTAGAGGGCCTCGCCAAGGTGATCCGCGCACGCTTTCGCCTTTTCCGCCGTGTGAAGGCAATCACGGCCGAGGCGCAATGGTCGGGCAAGTTCCTGTCGGGTTTCCCGCTTATGGCGCTTGTGGGCATCCAGCTTCTCGATCCGCACTATTATGACGAGGTGATGGAGCATCCGTTCTTCATCCCCGCCTGCCTACTGGTCGGCGCATTTCTTATCGTCAATCTTATCGTGATGCGCGCCCTCGTGAACATCAAAGTCTAGGACACCAAACTCATGTCGATGATCAACGATATCCTTACAGGCGCGCTTGGCCCTTTCGGCCCGCTGATTGCGGTCGGGCTCTTGGGCGTCCTGCTGATCGCCATCACGGTTGTGCTGATGATCAATCAGCCCGAAGACCCGCTGGACAAGCTCAAGCGCGCCCAGAAGGGCATCGTGGCCGACAAGGGCAGCAAGCAAAAGCTGCGCTCGGCGGGCAAGAATGACAAGCTCGACAAATACGCCAACTTTCTTGAGCCACAGGACGAAAAGCAGCTGACGGACATGCGGCGCACCCTGATGCAGGCGGGCTATCGCAACCGCGATGCGGTGCGGTATTTCCACTTCGCTCAATTCGCGCTCGGCCTTGGGTTTCTGGCCGTTGGCACGCTCTATTATCTGGTATTCAAAGCCGGCGGTGAAACCGACACGACCAAAATGATCATGTATATCCTCGGCCCTTGCGGCGTGGGTTACATCCTGCCCAAATACTGGATCACCAAACGCCAGCAAACCCGGCAGGAAGAGATCACGGATGGCTTCCCGGATAGCCTCGATATGATGCTTGTCTGTATCGAAGCCGGGCAATCTCTCGATCAATCCATCATCCGCGTCAGCAACGAAATCCGCACCTCCTTCCCCGCGCTTGCGGACGAATACGAGATGGTCAGCCAACAGATCAAAGCGGGCCGCGACAAAGCGTCGGTGCTCAATGAGATGGCTGATCGTTGCGGGGTGCAGGATATCTCCAGCTTCGTGACCGTTCTGGTGCAATCGCAAACCTTCGGGACATCCATCGCCGACGCCCTGCGCGTTTATGCGGGCGAGATGCGCGACAAGCGCGTCATGCGCGCCGAAGAAAAGGCCAACAAGCTGCCAACGAAGATGACATTGGCCACCATGATGCTTACAGTACCACCACTATTGATCATTCTGGTCGGTCCATCGGTTCTGGGTATCATGCAACTCACCGCCATGAGCCAATAAGGCCAGCCCAAAAGCTGGGATATGAATGCCGCGAGCAGGCGCTTTGATACTGGGGCTGTTGATGCTGATGGGCTGCGCTGAGCAGGCCCCGGAAACAGGCCTTTTCGCGCCCGGAGTGGCGCAAAGCGGCGAGGCCGTGGACGGCACAATCGTTGGCCATCGCCTTATCAGGGCTGGCGAATATGATCTGGCCATAGATGCGTTTTCGCGCGCGGCCGTCACCCAAGGCATGACCGGCGAGATCCTCACCGGGATGGGCAGCGCCAGTCTCGGGCTGGGCCGTCTGGGCGAGGCAGAGCAGCTCTTGCGCGACGCGGTTGAGGCAGAGCCGGAAGCGGCGGAAGCGTGGAACAATCTGGGTGTTGTCCTGATGGAAAAGGGGGATGCAGGCGAGGCGTCTGAGGTCTTTCGCCGTGCATTCGCACTCGATAATGGCGAAAGTGACTCAATTCGCAATAATCTGCGCTTAGCACTCGCAAAATTGGACGATTCAGATTATGGTGCTGAGGAAGAACAAGAATATAAATTGATACGGCGCGGAAGCAGTGATTTCCTGATCCGCTCGATATCATGACGAGGCCGAGGCAGTAAAAGGACGCAAAAATGCGCCACCCTATCCTACTTTCGCTGAGCGCAGCGGCGTGCGTTGCGCTGTCTGCATGTGCTGAATCCGACTCCGAAACTGTGGATCGGAAATTTCAGGGCGTAAACGTCGTTGATGAGAGCAATCTCAACGATGTGATGCTGACCGTTGCCGATCCCAATGAGGCCGTGGCCTATTTCCAGCGTGCCACGAGCGAGCAGCCGGATCGCATTGATTTGCAACGCGGTCTGGCCAAATCCCTGATCCGCGCCAAGCGCAACGTCGAAGGCGCCTCCGCGTGGGCGCGCGTCGCCGCACATCCCGAGGCTACAGATGAAGACCGCGTCGATCTGGCCGATGCCTATATCCGCAACAGCAATTGGGACCGTGCCGAAGCGATCCTCGACAAGATCCCACCCACGTTCGAGACCTTCAAACGCTATCGCCTTGAAGCAATGGTCGCCGACAGCAACAAGGAATGGGAAAAGGCCGACAGTTTCTATGAAACTGCCGTTGGCCTCACCACCCGGCCTGCTGGCGTGATGAACAATTGGGGTTTTTCCAAGCTCACGCGCGGCGATTTTGCCGATGCAGAGCGTCTTTTCAGCGACGCCATCCGTCAGGATCAGACTATTTTTACCGCCAAGAACAACCTGATCCTCGCCCGTGGCGCACAGAAAAAATACACGCTGCCCGTCCTGCCCATGACCCAAGATGAGCGTGCCCAACTCCTTTACACGCTTGGCCTCACGGCGATCAAACAGGGCGACGTGAACACCGGCAAGACCCTCTTGCGCGATGCTATTGAGACCCATCCACAGCATTTCGAGGCGGCCGTACGCTCGCTTCGCGCACTTGACGGAACTGTGGTCAACTAGGCCCTCGATCTGAAGGGGCAGCGCCCATGTTTCTCTCATCCACAGCGGCACTTTGGTTTTTTCCCTTGGTGCTGCCGATCTGCATTTGGGTGGCATGGAACGACATGGCCGCGATGAAAATCCCCAACAAAGCCGTTGTTGCCCTTGTGGTCGTCTATCTGATCGTGGGCCTGATCGCCTTGCCCCTTGATCTTTACGCTTGGCGCCTCGTGCATCTCGTGGTCGTATTGCTTGCAGGAATTGCGATCAACGCAGCGGGGCTTGTGGGCGCAGGCGACGCCAAATTCGCCGCCGCCGCCGCGCCCTTCATTGCAATCGGTGATCTCCAGCTTCTGGGGCTCATCTTCGCGGCGAACCTGCTGGCGGGCTACACGGCGCATCGGATCGCCAAATACACCCCCCTGAGACAGCTTGCCCCAGACTGGGAAAGCTGGGATCGCGGCAAGAAATTCCCGATGGGCCTGTGCCTAGGCGGCACCCTCGCCATCTACCTGGGGCTCGCTATTTTTAACGGCACATAACGAGCGCCGCCCGCCCATTGCCGGGTTCTGCCCACAATTTTTCCATGTTTGTCTGCCATGCCGAGGGGGAACCCAACCCCAGAGTTTGAGGCAGAGCAGACCAATGAACATGCAAGTGACGCACAGCGCCGTCCAGCCCCCGCCGCCGCCCGTGCGGCTCGAAGAGATGCGTCTGCCCGTCGTGATGATGCGCGACATCCTTCTCAAAACGATTTTCCGCAAGAACGTCGATCTGGTGAGCGAGATTGCTGTGGCAATCTGCCTGCCCCGCACCGTGACACAAGAGCTTGTGGACATGGCCCGTGAGCAGCGCCTGCTGGAAGCGACCGGCACGATGAGCGCGACCTCCGGCTCCGAAATAGGATACCAGCTGACCGATGCGGGCAAGGCACGCGCACTCGATGCGCTAGCGCAGTCAGAATATTTCGGCCCCATGCCGGTCCCGCTGGCCGTCTATGCCGAACAGGTCAAGCGCCAGTCGATCCGCAACATCCAGATCAGCCGCGATCAACTAACCGGCGCGATGGGCCATCTCGTGCTGCCCCCCACATTGCTGGATCAGCTTGGCCCCGCTGTGAGCGCGGGCCGATCAATCTTGATGTATGGCCCACCCGGCAATGGTAAATCCAGCATTTCCAACGGCATCCGGGACGCGATGGGCGATAAGATTTACGTGCCCATGGCAATTGAGTACGCAGGTCAGGTGATCACCGTCTATGATCCCATCGTTCATTCCAAAGCCGAGGCCGAGGCGGATGATCCCAATTCCCTGCGCCGCCGCCGCACGTTCGATTCGCGCTATGTGCGCTGCGAACGGCCCACCGTGATCACCGGGGGCGAGCTGACGCTCGACATGCTCGACCTCGTCTACAACCCGACGGCGCGCACCTATCAGGCTTCGCTTCAGCTCAAATCGACCGGCGGGATTTTCATCGTCGACGATCTGGGCCGTCAAGCGGAGCCGCCGCAAAACCTCGTGAACCGCTGGATCGTCCCGCTGGAAGAAAGCAAAGACATCCTCGCGCTGCAATCGGGCGAAAAATTCGAAGTGCCCTTCGATACGCTCGCGATCTTCTCGACCAACTTTCACCCAAACAAGATCTTCGATCAGGCCGCCCTGCGCCGGATTTTCTACAAGATCAAAATTGATGGGCCAAGCCAGGCGGATTTCCTCAAAATCTTCGCCATGGTCGCACGCAAAAAGCAGATTCCGCTGGATGAGCCGTCCCTCGTGCATCTGCTCAAAAAGAAATACGCCGAGATCAACAATGTCTACGCCAACTATCAGCCGGTCTTCCTGATTGATCAGATCATTTCGATCTGTGAATTCGAGGGCATTCCCTACCAGATGACGCCCGATCTGATCGACCGCGCTTGGGCCAACATGTTCGTCGAGGACTCCGATATCGTGAACTGACAAGGGCGGTCTTTTTTGCGCGCAACTTGAGGCCGCGCGCTCTATATGGGAGGGGATGACGCCCCTCCCCTCCCCACAACTGCCCGCGAGTTTCGACGCTTGGTTCGCCGCGCGTGGCTGGTCCATCCACCCGCATCAACGCGAGATGGTGGCGCGTGCGCGCGACCCCGCGCTTTTGCTCATCGCCCCCACGGGCGGGGGCAAAACGCTGGCCGGATTCCTGCCTACCTTGGCCGAGTTGGCCAGCGGCGGTCACGCTGGCATGCACACGCTCTACATCTCTCCGCTCAAGGCGCTGGCCACAGATATCAAGCGCAACCTCACCGCTCCGGTAGAGGAAATGGGCCTGCCCATCCGCATTGAGGATCGCACTGGCGACACATCCTACACCAAAAAGCGCCGCCAGCGCGCGGACCCGCCCCATATCTTGCTGACCACACCCGAAAGCCTCGCCCTGCTGACCTCATACGAGGATGCACCGCGTATTTTTGCGGGGCTTCAGCGCGTTGTGATTGACGAAATACACGCCCTCGCCGACAGCAAGCGCGGCGATCAGTTGATGCTGGCGCTCACACGGTTGCAGACCCTTTGTCCCGGCCTGCGTCGTGTGGGCCTTTCGGCCACAGTCGAAGACCCCGCCGCCATCGCGCATCTTCTAGCCAGCCACCCCGACCCTTGCGCGATCCTTCAGGCCGATCCCGGACCCGCGCCGGATATCTCCATGCTCGAAATCAACGAACCGCCCCCTTGGGCCGGTGGCGGTGCGGCCTATGCCATTCCCGCCGTGCTGGAGGAGGTGAAAAAGCACAACACCACGCTCATTTTCCACAACACCCGCGCGCAGGCCGAGATTTTCTTTCGCAACCTGTGGCTGGCGAATGATGACACCCTCGCCATCGGCATCCACCACGGAAGCCTTGATCGCGAGCAGCGGGTGCGGGTCGAAGGCGCTATGCAGCGTGGGGAATTGCGCGCAATCGTCTGCACGGGAAGCCTTGATCTGGGCATTGACTGGGGCGATGTCGATCTTGTCATTCAGGTCGGCGCACCCAAAAACGTCAAGCGCCTCGTGCAACGGATTGGCCGCGCGAACCACCGTTACAACGCGCCTTCCAAGGCGCTTCTGGTGCCCGCCAACCGGTTTGAGGGGGTCGAATGCCGCGCAGCCCTTGAGGCGGCCGCGGCCCATGATCTGGACGGTGATCCGCGCGGACCGGGACCTTTGGATGTGCTGTGCCAGCATATCCTGATCCGCGCATGCGCCGGACCGTTTGACGCGGATCACCTCTACGCGGAGGTGATCACATCAGGCGCCTACACCGCCCTCACCCGCGCCGATTTCGACGCCTGTCTTGAGTTTTGCGCCACCGGAGGCTACGCGCTTCGGGCCTATGACAAATGGCAGCGACTACATCTGCGTGACGGCCTCTGGCAGTTGCGAGACCCCCGCGCGACACAGCTTATCCGGATGAATGTTGGCACGATTCAGGATAGCGACACGCTCAAAGTTCGGCTTAAGCGCAATCGCGGCGGCAAGCCTCTGGGCGAGGTGGATGAGGCCTTTGCAGCCACCCTCACCCCCGGTGATACGTTCCTGATCGGGGGGCAGGTCGTGCGCTACGAATCCATGCGCGACCTGACGCTTGAGGTGAGCCGCGAGCCAAGCAAAAAGCCCAAGATCGCCACGTTTGGCGGCACAAAATTCGCCACCTCCACACAGCTGAGCCAGCGCATCCTGCGGCTATTGTCGCAGCCCGATTGGCCCGAGCTGCCCGCACATATCCGCGACTGGCTCGCCCTTCAGCGCAAGGTCTCCGAAATGCCGCGCGCTGGCCATCTGCTGATCGAAAGTTTCCCGCATGACGAGCGCGAACATACCTGCATCTACGGTTTCGCGGGACGCAACGCGCAACAAACCTTGGGCCTTCTGGTGACCAAGCGGATGGAGGAGATGGGGCTGGACCCGCTGGGCTTTGTCTCCACCGATTACGCCACCCTCATCTGGGGTTTGGAGCCCCTCAACGATGCCACGGATCTATTTGATATCAATGCTTTGCAGAATGGTCTCGACAGTTGGCTCACCGGAAATACGGTGATGAAACGCACCTTCCGCGCCTCGGCCCATGTGGCGATGCTGCTCAACCGCGCGACGCCTCAGGCCCGCAAGTCGGGGAGGCAGGCGACGATGTCCTCGGATATTCTCTACGACACGCTGGTGAAATACGACCCCGACCATCTGCTCTTGAAAATCACCCGTCAGGAGGCGATGCGCGGCCTTGTTGATTTCGGCCGGATTGAGGAAATGATTGCACGCATTGATGGCCGTATCACCTTGCGTCGTCTGCCGCGCGTGACACCTCTCGCCGCGCCGTTGTTTCTTGAGGCTGGCCGCACTCCCGTCAAAGGTGCAGCCGAAGAGCGCCTTTTGGCGGAAGAAACCGCGCGCCTCATGACCGCGGCTGGCCTCGCACCCTAGCCTTCTTGGATGCTCTGCAAATACGCGACAAGCGCCGCCAAAGGACGCGGCGTGGGCGTCATCACCCCGTCGCCCGTATCCACCGGGACCATCTCGCCCGTAAGCAAAAGCCCGAATTCCGGCATTTCCTGACCCGGCAGTGCTGCGCGGTGATAGCCGTCGATCGTGCTCAGCACGCGGGTGGTAGGAAACGCGCTGCCCATGCCGAGTGTGGTCAGATCGCTCGGCGCAGGCGACATGCCTTTAGACCACGGACCATCACCCTTGCCCGACGGGCCATGGCATTGCGCACAATTCTCAAGGTAGAGCACACGCCCCTCGGACGGGGCCGGCATGTCGACCTGCGCACAAGCCGCGATTGCAGCCACAATGGCCAAGGGGACATAAATCTTCATCTCGCACCTCCGATTTTCGCCCAGAATGGCGCGGCTATCACTCACCTGCCTTGATCTGGCTCAACTGCCTGAGGTCAGCTTGCCCGCCAGCGCGTCATCAATCAACCGGATCGTCTCTTCAACCCCGTAAAGCGCAATAAACCCGCCGAAGCGCGGCCCTTGGGACGCACCCAACAGAACCTCGTAAAGTGCCTTGAACCACCCTTTGAGCGGGTCAAAACGGTCGCGCCCCTCGGCATAGACAATGCCCTGAAGCGTCTCGTCGTCTCGCGGTCCGTCATGCGTCGCCAATGCATCGCGCAGGGCGATCAAAGCCTCGCGCTCTTGCTCGGTCGGGGGGCGGTAGGTTTTTGCGGGCTTCACGAAATCATTGTAATAGGCCACGGCAAACCCAGCCGCCTGATCCAGATCGGGATGCGTCTCCGGCGACGCGTCAGGAGCATAACGCTGGATAAAGCCCCACAAATGTGTCTTGTCCTCGGCCCCCGCGACCGACGCGAGGTTGAGCAACATAGAGAACGGCACGACCATATGGCTCTCTGGCACGTCCCCGCCATGGATATGCCAGACCGGGTTATTGGCCCGCTGCGCCGCATCCTGCCCCACATAGGCGCGCAATTGCTGGTGATATTCGTCCACCGCTTTGGGGATCACATCAAAATGCATCCGCTTGGCCGTCTTCGGCTTGAGATACATGAAATAGCTCAGGCTCTCGGTCGAGGCATAGGTCAACCACTCGTCAATGCTGATCCCGTTGCCCGAAGATTTGGAGATTTTCTGGCCATTCTCATCAAGGAAAAGCTCATAGCTGAAATGCTCAGGCTTGCGCCCGCCAAGGATCTCGCAAATCCGGTCATAGATCGCAGTATTCGTCGCGTGCTCCTTGCCATACATCTCAAAATCAACATCCAGCGCGGCCCAGCGCGCGCCGAAATCCGGCTTCCATTGCAGCTTCACATTGCCGCCCGTCACAGGCAACGTCCACTCACGGCCATCTTCGTCATCAAAGGTTACCGTATGATTGACGCCATCCACATTTTTCATCGGCACATAAAGAACACGGCCCGTTTTGGGATGGATCGGCAGAAAGATGGAATAGGTCTGCTGCCGCTCGTCCCGCAGCGATTTTAACATAACCTTCATCACTTCGTCATAGCGTTCACAGGCCCGGCGCAGAATCTCGTCAAACTGACCAGAGGCATAGAACTCCTTGGCCGAGTAGAACTCATACTCAAAGCCAAACGCGTCCAGAAACCGCCGCAGCATGGCATTATTGTGGTGGCCGAAGCTTTCATGCGTGCCGAACGGGTCGGGCACGGATGTCAAAGGCCTGTGCATATGCTCGGCCAACATCTCCTGCTGGGGCACATTGCCCGGCACTTTGCGCATCCCGTCGAGATCGTCGGAAAAGCAGATCAGCTTGGTTGGAATATCGCTGATCACCTCAAAGGCGCGCTGCACCATCGTGGTGCGCAACACCTCGCCAAACGTGCCGATATGCGGCAGGCCGGACGGCCCGTATCCCGTCTCGAAAAGCACATAACCCTTCTCGGGTGGTGTCTTTTCGTAGCGTTTGAGAACCCGGCGCGCTTCTTCGAAAGGCCAAGCTTTGGAAGTCATCGCGGCGTCGCGCAGATCGGACATTGGGGGCTCTCCTGATTTACCTTGGCGCAAAGGGCGGCAAAGCTCTGCCGCTACCTATTGCCGAGGGGCGGCGCAGTCAATAATCTGCGACATGCACCCAAGGCGGGAAGGACCCACCAAAATGACCCAGACGCCCCCCCATTCACTCAGCGAGCAAGACTGCCTTGTTGCGGTGATGATCGCGGTCTCTGCCTCGGATGAGAAAATCCAGACGGCAGAGCTTGTGAAGATCGAGACGGCCGTGAACAACCTGCCTATCTTTGGCGCATATGATGCGGACCGGATCAACACCGTGGCGCAGGTGGTGTTTGATCTTTTCTCGGTCGAGGACGGGCTTGATGCGCTTTTCGGCCTCGTGCGCGACAACCTGCCCGAGCGGCTCCACGAAACGGCCTATGCGCTGGCCTGCGACGTGGCCGCCGCCGATGGCTCGATCCAAGAGACGGAGCTGCGCCTTTTGGAGGAGATTCGCTATGAACTTGAGATTGACCGCCTGCACGCCGCCGCGATCGAGCGCGGTGCCCGCGCGCGCCACATGACCCTTTAGGAGACCCCCCTCATGCGTTGCGTTTTCATCAACATCCGCTGCAAGCCCGGCACCTCCTACAAGGTGGCCGAACAGATCGTGCTGCGCGAGGTCCATTCCGAGCTCTACTCCACCTCCGGGCCCTTCGATCTGCTGCTAAAGCTCTACATCCCGGAAGATGCGGATGTGGGCAAATTCATCAACGACAATCTGCTCGATATCACACATATCGAACGGACCGAAACCACTCTGACCTTCAAGGCGTTCTGAGCATATGCTGGATGATCTACGCCACCTCATGGGCCCTGCGGGAGTGTTGGAAGGCGCGGATGCGGCGCGCTATGGGCTTGATTGGGCCGGGGTAGATCAAGGCGCTCCCATGGCCGTGCTACGCCCCCAAAACACGGGTGAAGTCTCAGCCATCCTGCGCACAGCCAACCAGATCGGGGTGGCCGTCGTGCCGATGGGCGGGAATACCGGCCTCACGCAAGCCACGGCGGCGGGTGGCGCTTGGGTGCTGTCTCTGGAGCGGATGAACAAGGTGCTGGACGTGAGCCCCGAGGGCCGTATCGCCGTGGTCGAGGCAGGCGCGATCCTCAGCCATATCCATGAGGCGGCGGAGGCCGAGGGGCTGATCTTTCCGCTCTTTTTTGGCGCGCGCGAATCGGCGCGGATCGGCGGCGCGCTCAGCACCAATGCAGGTGGCTCCAATGTGCTGCGTTATGGCAATACGCGCGATCTGTGTCTGGGGCTGGAGGTTGTGCTGCCCACCGGCGAGGTGGCGAACCTGATGAGCGCGCTGCACAAGGACAATTCGGGCTACAATCTCAAACACCTGATGATCGGCGCGGAAGGTACGTTGGGTGTGATCACCAAAGCGGTGCTGAAGCTCTTCCCGCGCCCTTTGGCCCATGCCACGGCGATGGTGGGGATGCAGAGCATCGAGGATGCGCTGCGCCTGCTACACGCGCTGCAAGAGGCCACGGGTGGCGCGGTTGAGGCGTTTGAGTATATGCCCGGCACCTATATGGAGGCGCATGCGCGCTTTGCCCCCGACGCGCGGCCCGCGTTTGATCGCACCTACCCAGTGAACATCCTCGTGGAGCTTGGCAGCGCCGCCCCGCGCGACGCTGCACCCGGCGCGGATGGCGGCATGGCGCTTGGCGGTGTGCTGGAGGCAATACTGGCCGATTTTCTGGAGGCCGGAGCCGTCCATGACGCTCTGATCGCGCAAACAGAGGCGCAGCGGCGCGACATCTGGACACGGCGCGAGGATTTGTCGGATGTGACCCTGATCCGGGACCCTATCGTGCATAATGATGTGGCGGTGCCGCTTCACCAGATGGGCGCGCTTCTGGCCCGTATCAGCGCTCTGCTGGCCGAGCATGACCCCGGCGCGGTGGATATTTCGGTGGCGCATCTGGGCGATGGAAACCTGCACTTTGCCTGCTGGCCCAGCACCCACGACGCCAGCGTGCATGACCGGATTTACCGCGCGGTGGAAGAGGCTGTCATCGCCCTTGGCGGTAGCTTCTCGGCCGAGCATGGCATCGGGCTGGAGAAACGCAGCAGCATGGCGCGCTACAAGGACCCCGGCGCGCTGGCCGCGATGCGTGCCATCAAAGCAGCGCTCGATCCCAATGGGATTTTGAACCCCGGCAAGGTGCTTCCGGACTGACCGCTCAGGCCAGTGCCTTCAGATCAGTGCCTTCAAACCAGCGCCTCAGGTGCGCCAGTCAAAGAAGCCCGGCCCGGCCTTTTGTAGCAAATCGGCTGCCATGGCACGGCCAAGCTCGGCCCCATCCTCAATCGGCGCGCTGCGGTCGTCCTTGAGGCTCTCCGACCCATCGGGGCGGAGGACTTCGCCGCGCAAACGCAGCGTGCCACCATCCAGTTCTGCGAGGCCCGCGATAGGCGTCTCACAGGAGCCGTCGAGCGCTTCGAGAAAGGCGCGTTCTGCCGCAAGGCGCTGACCCGTTTGCGTGTCGTGGATCGCCTCCAGCATATGGGCCGCGCGCATATCATCCGCGCGCCGCTCAATCCCGATCGCCCCTTGGGCGACGGCGGGCAGCATGTCTGTCACATCCATCGCGGCTGTGGCCACTTCGGGGCGGCCCAACCGCTTGAGACCCGCCATGGCGAGGAAGGTGCAGGCAGCCACACCCTCATCAAGCTTTTTCAGCCGGGTCTGCACATTGCCACGAAACTCCACCACGTCGAGATGTGGGAAATTCACCATCACCTGCGCGCGGCGGCGCAAAGATGAACTGCCGACCTTGGCGCCTTCGGGCAAATCCGCAAGGCTCTTGGCCATGGGCGACACAAACGCATCGCGCACGTCTTCACGCGGCAGATAGGTGTCCAGCATCAGCCCTTCGGGTTGCAGCACCGGCATGTCTTTCATCGAATGGATCGCGATGTCGATATCCCCGTCGAGCATGGCCTGCTCAATCTCGCGGGTGAAAAGCCCCTTTCCGCCCAGCTCTTTGAGCGGCGTATCGGTGGCGATCAGAGCCCGGTCATCGCCGGTGGTCTTGATCACAACAATCTCAAACGCCTCTTCCGGCAGGTCGAACGCGGCGCTGAGCCGACGGCGGGTTTCATAGGCTTGAGCAAGCGCCAGCGGGGAACCGCGCGTGCCCAGTTTCATCGGGGCCGAAGGGGATGGCATGGTCATTTTCATGGCCGAATGTGTAAGGCTGTCTTCACATACGCGCAAGCGCGGTATACTTGGGATTACATGCCCATACGGGCGAGCAAAACGCCCGAGGAGGACCACGAATGGCTGAGACGAAGACTATCCTGCGTGCATTGGCCGGTGAAACAATGCCCACGCCACCGATCTGGATGATGCGGCAGGCCGGACGTTATTTGCCCGAGTATAAAGCCACCCGCGCCGAGGCCGGAGATTTTCTGTCGCTTTGCTACAATAGCGATCTGGCCACCGAGGTGACGCTTCAGCCGATTCGCCGCTATGGCTTTGACGCCGCCATTCTCTTTGCCGACATTTTGCTGGTCCCACAGGCGCTGGGTGCCGATCTGTGGTTCGTGACCGGCGAGGGGCCGCGCCTCTCGACCATCACGGGCGAGGCGGATTTCGCCAAGCTGGGCGGCAAGGACGATATTCACGAGACGCTGAACCCGATCTACCAGACCGTGCGCAACCTGCGCAGCGCGCTGCCCCCCGAGACGACGCTGATTGGCTTTGCCGGCGCGCCCTGGACCGTCGCGACCTACATGATTGCTGGCAAAGGCACACCGGATCAGGCCCCCGCCCACGCCCTCAAAGCCACGCATCCTGAGGTGTTTGACGCGCTGATGGCGCGGATCACCGAAGCGACGATCGAATACCTGTCGCATCAGATCGACGCAGGTGCCGAGGTGGTCAAGATTTTCGACAGCTGGGCAGGCTCGCTCAAAGGGGCGGATTTCGACAAATACGCGCTGGCGCCCACCAAGGAGATCATCGCAGCCCTCAAGGCGCGCCACCCCGACACGCCGATCATCGCCTTCCCGCGTGAGGCGGGCGAGAACTATATCGGCTTTGCCAAGGCAACGGGCGCCGATTGCGTGGCAATCGACGATTCCGTCACCGCCGAATGGGCCGCACAAAACGTACAGACAGATGGCTGTGTGCAGGGCAATCTCAAATCCTCGCATATGGTCACGGGTGGTGATGCGCTTGTCTCCGAGACGCGGCGGATTGTGGACGCGCTCAAGGGCGGGCCGCATATCTTCAATCTTGGCCACGGCATCACACCTGACGCAGACCCTGCGAATGTCCAACTGATGATCGACACCGTGCGCGGCGCTTAACGCTTCTTGCGCAGCCTGCCGGGGGTTTTGCTATGAAACCCCGGCGGGCGCTTCGAGACCCAGCGCGCAAAACGTTCCAGCCTTGGATGACCGCGCAGCGCCTCGGGCGTGTTGAAGTCGCGCGCCAGTTCGGCCTCGGTGAGGGTCGCGTGGATCTCGTTGTGGCAGATTTGATGCAGCAGAACGACAGGACCGCCCTTGCCCCCTTTCAGCTTCGGGATCAGGTGATGCAGGCTCTGTTTGGCGTCCCGAGGGATGGGCCGCAGGCAGAGCGGGCAGAGCGGCACATCGTCCAAGGCGGGTTGATCCTTTGCATGGGTAAGGGCAAGAGAATGTATGTAGAGCCCCAAAAGGCAAGAGATGCGCATGGAAAACCCACCTGAGATCGTGCTGCAAGCGATGTACTATGCCCGCCAAGGCTGGGACTTGGCGCAAGGCTGGCTGCTCAGCCCTGCGGCGTGGTCACAATTCGCCATCCTCATCGCCGCCTATGTTTTGGCAGTTTTGATCAGCCGCAAACTCCGCCCTTTGATGACGCGCCTCCTGACACCGCCGGAGGAGCAAGAGCATGTCCTCGCCCAAGCGCGTCGTTTTGTGCTAATCTTCGTGCCGCTGATCCTGCCCCTTCTCGCCTATGCCCTCACCGGGATCGGCGAAAGCGTGACACGTTCGATCTTTGGCTCGGGCGAGGTGATTGCTTTTGGCAAGCGGGTTTTCTTGTTCCTCGCGGTGCGCGTGCTGGTCCGCGATATCCTCAAAGAGCCGTTCCTGCGCCTTCTGGGCCGCTACGTGCTGATGCCGGTGACGGCGCTCTATACCGTGGGCGCGCTTGAGGCGGTCACAGCCGCGCTGCGCTCTACGGTCGTGCCGCTTGGCAATATGTCGTTTGATCTTTTGTGGCTCATTCAGGGCGTGGTCGCAGGCGGGATCATCTTCTGGCTCGGGCGCTGGTCCAACGATCAATCAACCACCTACATCTCCAAACAAGAAGAGATGCGCCCCGCCACACGGCAGCTTGCCACCAAAGCTGCCGAGATTGTCATTTTCGGCGCGGCCTTCCTCGTCTTGATGAATTTCATGGGCATATCGCTCACGTCGCTGGCTGTTTTGGGTGGCGCTATTGGTGTGGGCCTTGGCTTTGGCCTGCAAAAAATTGCAGCGAATTTCATCTCCGGTGTGATCCTTCTGCTGGAGGGTGAAGCGACCGTTGGCGATTATGTGGAGCTTGATGGCGGCGAGGCGGGCACGATCGTGCGCACGACCGCCCGCGCGATGATCTTGGAGACTTTCGATGGCCGCTGGATCGTGGTGCCAAACGAGGATTTCATCACCACCCGCGTCGTGAACTTCTCCGATCAGGGCAGCGCCAACCGCTTCGAGGCCGCGTTTTCCGTCAGCTACGATACTGATATCAACCTTGTCCCCGGCATCATCGAGGCGGCCGTTGCCAAACATCCAGACGTGCTCGGCGCGCCCCAGCCCCCCGATTGCGAGCTGCGCGGCTTTGCCGATAGCGGTGTGGAATTTGCGGTGGAGTTTTGGGTCAACGGGCTGGATGACGGAAAGAACAAATACACCTCCGACGTGCTCTTTCTCATTTGGAATGCGCTCAAGGAGCATAATATCGAGATCCCCTTCCCGCAGCGGGTTTTCCATCACAAAGGGCTTCCCCAGAGCATGGTCAGCGTGCCAGACACATGAGCCACGCACTCATCATTGGCGCAGGGCCAGCTGGGCTGATGGCCGCTGAGGCCTTGGCACAGGCGGGCCACCGCGTGGAGGTGGCAGAGGCGATGCCGTCGCCGGGGCGCAAATTTCTGATGGCGGGCAAGTCCGGGCTGAACCTCACCAAGGCTGAGGATTTCGGGGCGTTTACCGCCGCCTACGCGTGTCCTGAGATTGCGCCAATGTTGGAGGCTTTTGGCCCGGTAGAGGCACAGGCCTGGGCCGAAGGGTTGGGTCAGCCACTTTTCACAGGCACAACCGGGCGCGTGTTCCCCAAGGCGATGAAAGCCTCGCCACTTCTGCGCGCATGGCTGGCGCGGCTCGATGGGCTGGGCGTGACGCTGCGCCGTCGCTGGCGCTGGACCGGGTGGGACGGCGATGCGTGGTGCTTTGAGACACCCGAGGGGCCGCAGAGCCTTGCCCCTGACGTGGCCGTTATGGCCTGTGGTGGGGCCAGTTGGGCGCGGCTCGGCTCGGACGGGGCGTGGGCGGCGCATATGCCCGGCCAAACCGCCCCGTTTCAGCCCGCCAATATGGGTCTACGCCGGGTGTGGTCAGACCACATGCAGCACTATTTCGGCACGCCGATCAAGGGTATCGGCCTTGCGGCGGGCGATACACACGGGCGCGGCGAGTTCGTGATCACCGCAAATGGCCTTGAGGGTGGCGGCATTTACGCCCTCTCAAAGACGCTTCGCACCGGCGCGCCGCTGATCCTTGATCTGATGCCTGACCTCAGCGTGGAGGATATCCGCACCCGCCTCAGCCGCCCGCGCGGCAAAGCAAGCCTCGGCACGCATATTCGCAAGACCTTGCGTCTCGCACCGGTGAAACAAGCGCTCTTGATGGAGCTTGCCCGGCCCCTGCCGGATGATCTGGCCCCGCTGATCAAGGCGCTCCCGCTCAACCATGATGGCCCCGCGCCGATGGATGGCGCGATCTCCACGGCGGGCGGCCTGCGCTGGGACGCGCTGGACGCTGGCCTCATGCTGCGCGCGCGCGCCGGCACGTTTGCCGCCGGAGAAATGCTTGATTGGGAGGCGCCCACGGGCGGTTACCTCATCACCGGCTGCATGGCCACGGGGCTTTGGGCGGGGCGGGCTGCGGCGGAATACGCCGCGATGGCCAAACCGCACGGCTCTGTGCCAAACTGACGCCACCTCAGCAAAAGGACGCACCCCAATGCCCACCACCGGTTCTTGCCTTTGCGGCGCAGCGACATTCACCCTTTCCCAGACGCCCAAACATATGGGCGCGTGCCATTGCGGGCAGTGTCGCAAATGGTCGGGTGGGGTTTTGCTGTCAGTGGAAATTCCAGCAGACGCGATGACCATCACTGCGGGCGAGACGATCAAGACCTACAAATCATCAGACTGGGGCGAGCGGGCGTTTTGCAACGCCTGCGGAAGCTCGCTTTATTTCCGGCTGACCGCCACCGGCCCGATGCACGGCACCTATTACATCAGCGCAGGCACGCTGGATGAGGGCGACCCAATGCTGCATGAAGAGCTTTTCATCGACGAAAAGCCCGCCGGATACGCCCTTGACGGGCAACACAAGAAGATCACCGGCCCCGAGTTTTTCGCCATGATGGAAGAAGAGGCGACAAAGCCTCAAAGCTGATCGCGCAGAAATGCCAGAATGAGCGCCCGCACCGCCGCGTCGCCAGACGTCCAATGCTGATCAAAAAGCGGATCGGGTGCTTTGAACACGACCGAGCGATCATTCGCGTCCATGAACTCCCCGCAATCGCCGCGCAAGATAGGCAGGCGGAACCACGGATCGCGCTTGCCCACGAGCGACAGAACCGGCTCCGCCTCAGGGGCGCTCAGCCCGATATACTCCGGCCAGCCCGCGTTGCAGGTCCAGCCCTCAATCACCCGCGCCGCCAGAGGCGCGCCGGTGAACGTGGCCGCCGTAATGGCCCCCTCGCTATGGCCCACCAGCACGATGGGCGCATCCGTCAGCCTGCGAAGTTGCGCAATCGCATGACCCGCCTCGGCCTGCCGCCAGCCAAGAACGGCGCGGTGCAAGCCCCCTTCCGGCACTTCGGGGCGGCAGCTTGCGGGCTTTTCGGCCCGCGCAAAACTGTCAGGCGCGACAAAGACATAGCCCGCCTGCGCATACATCCGCCCCGCCGCGTGGGCGATCTCGATGATGCCGGAGCATCCGTGCATGTAGAGCACCAACGCAGGCGCATCAACAAGATGCGCGGACAGATCGGCGACCGTCCCCTGCTCAGGCCCCTCGGCACCGGGCAAATAGACAAGTGCCGCCTCATAGGTCCGGTCAAGCTCCACCGGGTCGCTGCCCGTCTCGGCAGAGGCGGGGCCCGCGAGCAGGCACAGAAGGGCCACAATCCGCCTCATCGCCGCGCCAACATGGCCAGCCGGATAAGCGCACGCTCCACCACCGCCATCTGTGGCGCGGTCTGCGCGGCAGAGCGCATTTGCAGATCCGTCTCGGTCAAGAGGCTGAGGGCGATCTCCAGATTGGGCGCACCCCAGCTCGATGCCTGCCGGATCATCCTGTCGCGGCGCGGGCCAAAAACAGGCGGGCGCATCCGCGAGATGCCTTGGCTCGCCCCACCGGGATCGGCGGCGGCGGTGTAAAGCGTGCGAAAATGGCGCGTCGCCGCAATACAAAGCGCCACGGGCTGCACGCCTTGAGCCCGCAATCGCTTCATGATCGGCCCAATCTCGCCCGACCGTGCCTCGGCCACGATATGAAGGACATCATCCAGATCCGCCTCAACCGACGCAGGCGCGCAGAGTGCGATTTCCTCAGAAGTGAGCGGCGTGGCATCGCCCAGCTTGTAAAGGGCAATCTTCTCAACGGTCTGGCGCAAATCGCCGGGATCAAGCGCACGAGCAAGGTCCGTCAGATCGCGCATCGCATCATGGCCGGGCATGGGCAAACCGGCGGCAGAGAGCATCGCCTCAAGCTCTGCCCGGCTGGGAGGGTCGTCATAGATGGCCACCGCATAGGCGTTTTTGTGCGCCTCAAACGCCTTGCGCAGTTTGGAGGTGGGTTTGAGCTGTCCTGCGGTCACGATAATCTGGGCATCGCCCTCCTGCCAATCGGCAAGTGCGGCAAGGATGGGCGCGGCCAGCGCCTCTGTCGCGTCCTCGACAAAAGTCACACGCGGACCGGGGAAAAAGCTTTGCGCCTTCACCGCATCATCGAGGCGCGCGGGGTCCTTGCGCAGCTCTCCCGCTGGCATCCGTGCGAGGCGCATCTCCTCCTCGCCCTGCGGGCCGATCAGGGCGGCGATCACCTCTTGCCGCTTCAGTGCGATGCGCATGGCATCTGCACCATAGATGAGCAGGCCCGTGCGCTGCGCCTCGGGGCGGGCGAAATAGCCCGGCGCATCGCGGGGCCCAAGCTTCATTGCGCGAGCCTGCGAAGAGCTATGTGATCAAACAACGACATTCACGATCCGTCCGGGGACGACGATGACTTTCTTGGGCTGCGCCCCATCCAGCGCACGGATCACAGCATCAAGCGCAAGGGCGGTTTTTTCAACCTCGTCTTTGGGCATATCAGCAGGCACGTTGATCTCCGCCCGCCGTTTGCCGTTAATCTGCACGGGCAAGGTGATCATGGCATCGACGAGCATGGCCTCATCAGCCTCAGGCCACGGCGCGGTGGCGGCGAGACCAGTATGGCCGAGCATGTGCCACAGTTCCTCGGCCAGATGCGGCGTCATGGGCGACATGAGCTGCGCCAGCGCGCTGGCCGCCTCGCGCTTTGCGGTGCCGCCAGCGGTGGATTTCGCAAGGGTCGCCGTGAAGGCATAAAGCCGCGCAATGGCCGCGTTGAAGCCAAACGCCTCAACCCCCGCCGTGACTGCCTGAATGGTCTTGTGCATCTCACGCAAGAGCGCCTCATCGGCCTCTGGTGAGGCGTCCTCGGCTGAGGCCACGATCTCGGACACAATGCGGTGCACGCGGGCGAGGTGCTTATGCGCGGCCTCTGCGCCAGATGCCGTCCACTCCACGTCCCGCTCGGGCGGGCTGTCCGACAAGACAAACCACCGGGCAGTATCCGCGCCATAGTCGGAAATGATGCTGATCGGATCGACGACATTCTTCTTGGATTTGGACATTTTAGCGGAGGGGATGATTTCTACTTCCCGACCATCTTCTTTGAGGAACGCCTTACCATCACGCAAATCAACCTCTTCAGGGAGCCTATACTTGGTGTATTTCACTCCAGGTCTGAGGTTAGGGTTGGGGTCATTTTCTCCCACAACTTCTACGGTCTGATAAATCTCATGCGTCACCATGCCTTGGGTGAAGAGCGCATCAAACGGCTCGATGGCTTTTTGCGGCAGGTGCCCAGTGATCTGCATCGCACGGGCGAAAAAGCGCGAATAAAGCAGGTGCAGGATCGCGTGTTCCACCCCGCCGATATACTGATCCACGTTCATCCAGTAGGACGCCGCATCCAAATCCGTAGGCGTGTCCGCATGGGGCGCGGTGAAGCGGGCAAAATACCATGAGCTGTCCACGAATGTGTCCATCGTATCCGTCTCGCGCCGGGCGGGCGCGCCGCATTTCGGGCAGGGCGTGTCGCGCCATGTCGGGTGGCGGTCAAGCGGGTTGCCCGGCACATCGAAAGTCACGTCATCGGGCAGACGGATGGGCAGGTTTTCCTTTGCCTCAGGCACGACGCCGCAGGTCTCGCAATGCACGACAGGGATGGGGCAACCCCAATAGCGTTGGCGCGACAGGCCCCAATCGCGCAGGCGGAATTTGGTGACGCCTTGGCCCACGCCTTGATCCTCGCAGAACGCGATGGCGGCGTCGATCGCCTCAAGGCCCGTCTGCCATGCCTCGCCTGCGAAGCCTTTGGTGTAGAAGACTTTATCGGTCTTGGGTGGAGCGAACGCCTCATCTAGGTCGGTCGCGCTGTCCTCGGCAGGCAGATAGGTCGCAACAATTGGCAGATCGTATTTCCGCGCGAAATCAAAGTCACGCTGGTCATGCGCGGGGCAGCCGAAAATCGCGCCCGTGCCGTAATCCATCAAGATGAAATTGGCCACATAGACCGGCAGTTCCCAGCTTGTGTCGAACGGATGGCGCACGCGCAGGCCGCTATCAAAGCCCATCTTCTCGGCCGTCTCAAGCGCCTCTTCCGTGGTGCCGCCCCGGCGACATTCGGCATTGAAGGCCGCAAGCGCAGGGTTGTCCTTCTCCAGCTGCTTGGCCAGCGGATGATCGGGCGCAATCCCCAGAAAGCTCGCGCCCATCAGAGTGTCGGGCCGCGTGGTATAGACCTCCACCCGGTCATGGCCCGCAGGCCCGTCAATGAGGCCAAAGGCAAATTGCAGACCGCGCGATTTGCCGATCCAGTTCTCCTGCATCAGCCGCACCTTGGCCGGCCAATTCTCCAGCCCATCCAGAGCGCCCAAAAGCTCATCGGCCATGGACGAGATCGCGAAGAACCACTGCGTCAGCTCACGCCGCTCCACTTCCGCGCCCGAGCGCCAGCCGCGCCCGTTCTCGACCTGCTCATTGGCCAGAACGGTCATATCCACCGGGTCCCAGTTCACCACCGCGTTCTTGCGGTAGACCAGCCCCGCCTCCAGCATGTCCAAAAACAGCGCCTGTTGCTGCCCGTAATACTCCGGATCACAGGTGGCAAATTCGCGGGTCCAATCAATCGAGAGGCCAAGCGGCTTCATCTGATCGCGCATGTCCGCGATGTTTTGATAGGTCCAGTCCTTGGGGTGGCCACCGCTGGCCATTGCGGCATTCTCGGCGGGCATCCCGAACGCGTCCCACCCCATCGGGTGCAGCACGTTATGCCCGGTCGCGATCCGGTGGCGCGCGATCACATCACCCATGGTGTAGTTGCGCACATGGCCCATATGGATGCGCCCAGACGGATAGGGGAACATCTCCAGCACATAGTATTTGGGCTTCTCAGACCCGGCCTCGGCGCGGAAAACCCCGGCGGCGTCCCAGGCTTTTTGCCATTTTGCTTCGATCTCGGCGGCGGAATAGCGCGACATGGGGGCGGCCCTCTTCGGTCAGACATGCGTGGCGTTGGTGATAGGCCCAAGGGCGCAGGGCGTCCAGTGGCAAGGGCGCAAAAACCTATGCCTATGCAGGGGGTGGGGCGCTGCCTATAAAGGGCGAAACTGCGCGGGACAGCACCATGAACATCCTTTTCATCCACCAGAATTTCCCCGGTCAATGGAAGCATCTGGCACCTGCACTTGCAGCGGCGGGTCATAGCTGCACCGCGCTGACCTTGCGGGTGAAAAAGCAAAGCATGTGGCACGGCGTGCGGGTGCTGCCCTATGCCCTGCCCGAACGCGCGGCGCAAAAGGTGCATCCATGGCTCGTGGATCTGGATACTAAGGTGACGCGGGCCGAGGCATGTTACCGCGCCGCCGCCCGGATGAAGGCCGAAGGCTATACCCCCGATCTCATCCTCGCGCATCCCGGCTGGGGCGAGCCGATGTTCCTGCGCGATCTGTGGCCCGGCGCGCGCATGGCGATCTATTGCGAGCTTTATCACAAGCCCGGCAAACCGCATCTCGATTTCGATCCTGAGTTTCAATCCCGCGAGCCCGAGGTGCAGCCGCTGCGCATCCGCCTGAAAAACATCTACAACCACCTGCATTTCCCTATGGCCGAGGCCGGGATCTCGCCCACGCGGTTTCAGGCGGACACATTCCCACCAGAGTTTCGCGACAAGATCACGGTCAGCCATGATGGCATCGACACCGTGGCATCGTGCCCCGACGAGGGCGTGCGCGTGCACCTCAAAGGCCACCCGGAATTTACCCGCAAAACCGAGGTGATCACCTTCGTCAATCGCAATCTGGAACCCTATCGCGGCTATCACATCTTCATGCGCGCCCTGCCGCGTCTGCTGCGCGAGCGGCCAAATGCGCGGGTGATCCTTATAGGTGGCGATGAGGTAAGCTATGGCGCGGCCCCTCCCAAGGGCCAGACATGGAAGCAGATTTTCCGCGATGAGGTGTCGGATCAAATCTCGCCCGAGGATTGGAAGCGCGTGCATTTTCTGGGCCGCATCCCGCATGGGGATTTCACCCGGATTTTGCAGCTGAGCCGCGTGCACGTCTACCTGACCTACCCGTTCGTGCTCAGTTGGTCCTTGATGGAGGCGATGTCATGCGGTGCGGCAATCGTCGCCAGCGGGACCGAGCCTGTGCGCGAGGTGATCACCGATGGTGAGACGGGGCGTCTCGTGGATTTCTTCGACCGCGAGGCGCTGGTGGATCAGATCGTGGCGCTTTGCGAGGATGCGGACGCCCGCGCCACATTGGGCGCAAACGCACGGACCTTGATGCAGGATCAGTATGACCTCAAAACCATCTGCCTGCCACGGCAGCTCAAATGGGTGGATGAGGTGATGGATCTGCCCGTCCTGCTCTAGTGGTGCTATAGTGCTGCTCTATTGGTGCTTTAGCCCGCCTCAGTCAGATTTTTCGTATACGATCAACGGCGTGCGCGTCGCCACCTGATCATAGAGCATCCGGCCTTTGTAATTGTCATCCTGCGTGGTCCAATACGTGACCACGATACCCTCCTTTTTGGCCGCAGCATGCACCGCGTTGATCAAGGCACGCGCAACGCCTTTGCCGCGTGCGGCGGGATCAGTGTAGAGGTCCAAGAGATAACAAGTATCCTCCTCGGACCACAAAAGCCGGTGAAAAAGGAAATGCGCAAGGCCCACGGGCCGCCCCTCCATCTCCGCGATGAAGCCCTGAAATTCCCGCGTGTCCTCGATCAGCAATCGCGCGAAAGCGGTCTCATAGACCGCCTCGGACAGCGTGGTGCGATAAAACTCCAGATAGGCGGTCCACATGCGCGACCACTCCGCGTGGTCTTCGCGCCTGAGCGCCCGGATCGTAATTTCTGCTGTCATCATTCATGTCCCCCTGTTTGATCATAGGAGGTGTCATATCCTGGCGGAGGTCAAGCCACGCTGGGATTTGCTCAGTCGGGAGTTTTGCCCGCGCAAGCCGTGATTAGAAATTGCCCGCTTGAATCCGCAGCTGCCGCGCACGCGACAATATCGCATCCTCAACCGCGCGTTGGGTTTCCGCGCCCACAGGCCCCGAGCGTGATTGCAGCGCCACGTTCAGGCTGCGCGCGTCCAAGGCCGGATCGCTGATCAGGATGGTCGCGCGGTAGGCATTGCTGCCACCGGGAGGGGTGCCAAAGCCTGTGGAGATCACGCCCGTAAAGGGATCAGCCGATTGCACGGGCAGGAAATCAAGCACGTCAAGCGATGCCGTCCAAAGAAAGCGGTTCACCTTCACGCCCGCGTCTTTGCCACGGAACGCATCAAAGAGGCTGGTGCCCGAGGTCACACCCACATTGGACTCGCGCCCACCCTTCAGGGTGATCGCCTCCTGGTCCAGCGTCGGGGGCTCATCGCCACAGGCCGCAACAACCAAGGTTGCCAGCACCAATGCGCTACGCTTTGCAAAAGTCAGGATCATACCGCCCACCGCCATTAACTTCTTCTTTTCCTAGTATCCAACCGCGCCCCGAGGGGCAAGCTGTTTAGCCTCACGTCCCCTCCCCCGCCTGTGGGGTGTGGCCCGATCGCGCCGATTGGTGGTTTGCAAGTTATCGGCGCTGGATTACCTATCGGGTAAATACGCAATCCCCCGGAGCCGCCACCATGAGCCTTGCCGATATCACTACCCGCATCACCAAAGCCGAGGCTGCGGCCGGGCGCGCGCCCGGTTCGGTGCATCTCATTGCCGTCTCCAAAGTGCAGCCCAATGAGCGGGTCGCCGCCGTTCTGGGCGAGGGGCATCGCTGTTTCGGCGAGAACCGCGTGCAGGAAGCGGCGGGTAAATGGCCCAGCTTCCGCGAGGCATATGCAGGTGTCGACTTGCACCTGATCGGACCCTTGCAAAGCAACAAGGTGCGGCAGGCTTTTGGGCTTTTTGACGCCATCCACTCCCTAGACCGCCCCAAGCTTGCCACCGCCATCGCGCGGATTGCACAAGAAGAAGGCAGTTGCCCCAAGGTGTTTGTACAGATCAACACCGGGGAGGAGCCGCAAAAGGCGGGTGTCCTGCCGGGCGGGGCGGATGCGATGATCGCCGAGTGTCGCGCGCTTGATCTGCCCATCGAGGGGTTGATGTGTATCCCGCCCGCCGAGGAAGAACCCAGCCTGCATTTCGCACTTCTGGCTAAGATTGCCGAGCGCAACGGGTTGAGCGGCCTCTCGATGGGCATGAGCAGCGATTTCGAGAGCGCGATTGCACTTGGTGCGACCCATGTCCGCGTGGGCAGCGCCATTTTCGGCGCGCGTGTGGCCGCAGGCTGAACCCCGTTTTCGCTCAGCCGATGATCAGCTTGGTCCCCGGCGCGGCCAGAGCCGCGATTTGCCAGATGTGATCGCGGCGAAACGCGATGCAGCCTTCGGTCGGATATCCGGGCCTGCGCCACTGATGCAAAAAGATGCAAGAGCCGCGCGCGGCCTGCGCCTCGGGCCAGTTCCAATCGGTGATCATCACCACATCATAGAGCGGATCACCACGCCGGAGCGCCTCATGGCTATGCGCATAAGGCGCACGCACCGGGTGGTTATACTCCGCCTCTCCGCTCGCGTCAGACCACAGATCACCGGGCAAAATCGGCTCAGCCCATGGCGCGGGCGGCGGCACTCGATCGGGCCGATAGAGCAGCCCCACAATCCGGTGCACACCCTTCGGTGTGGCCCCATCCCCCTCACGTTTGTCCGCGCTAAGCCCGCCCTTGCCAATGGCGCAGGGCCAAAGCCGCCCGGCATAGCGCAGGCCCATTTTCGTGAGGATCATATCATCGGTCATGGGCAGAGCCTGTGGTGCCAAGGGCCAAGTTTTTCAAAGACGCCTCAGGCCGGAACCCTTCGGGCACCCCATCCCGCCCCTCCAGCACCAGATCGGCCATCACCTCGGCCACTTTCGGGGCCATGCCAAAGCCGATCTTGAACCCACCATTGGCAATAAACTGCCCCGCGTACAAAGGATGCGGCCCCAGCATCGGCGCGCGCGACCGTGTGCGGGGCCGCACCCCCGCCCAGCGCGCGATCACCGGCGCGTCCGCCAAGGCGGGCACAGCCGCGCGCGCGGCGGCAATCACATCGTCAAGCTGCGCATCGGTGTCGGTGCCGCTGGTATAGTCCCGCTCGGAGGTGGAGCCTACGGCCACCGTGCCATCCGCATGAGGCACGATATGCACACCGCCGGCGAAAAGCTGTGGCAGATCGGGTGCTGCAAACTCCAGGAGCGCCGCCTGCCCCTTGATGCCCATGCCAACCTGCCGCGCAGCACCCGCGTTCAGCGCCTCAAGCCCCGCGGTGCCCGTGGCATGGATCACCTGACCGCACTCCTTGCCTTCGCGCACGACCTCCCCACCCCGCGCGCAAATGGCGGCGACCAACGCCGCGCAGGCCTGCTTGGGATGGACCCGCGCCGTCAGCGTGTCGTGGATGACGAACCCCGTGGGCGAGGCTGGCGCCCAGCCGAACACATCCGCCTCCGCCACATTCCATTCCGCCAGACCGAGCCAAAGCGCGCCCGCACCCCGACCCCTATCGCGTGCCAGTTCAAGCGCCGCCGCATCGGCCAAGGGCTGAAGCCGCCCGGTGCGCGCATAGCCCGCGCTGAGGCCGCCCGCCTGCGCGACACCCGCCCAAAACGCCTCGGCCATCAGCAGGCTTTCCAATTGAAATGCCTTCTTGTCGTTCCAGTTTTCCGGCACATGCGGGGCCAGCGCACCGACAATGCCCCCCGACGCGCCCGCGCCGGGTCCATATGGATCAATGACTCGCACCCGCGCGCCCCGCTCAAGGCAGGCCCAAGCGATCGAGAGGCCGAAAATACCGGCCCCGTGGATGGTGATATCGGACATTGCCAAGGCGGCGATCCCTCTGCATGGTCGGCACGTGTGCCCACGCCGGACAATAGAGGACAACCGCATGCAAAACCAGCACGCCGATTTAAGCTGGCGCAGCACGGACGGGGCGGGGGAGGTGCCTGTCTCGGAGCGGTTCGATGACCCCTATTTCAGCTTTGAGAACGGGCTGGAGGAGACGCGGCATGTGTTTCTCGCAGGCAATGACCTACCCGCGCGCTTTGCAGATGGCTTTCGCATTGCCGAGCTTGGGTTCGGCACCGGGCTGAACATGCTGACAGCGGCCCTTGCATGGCAGAGGGCTGGCACGGCGGGCAGGCTGCACCTGACTTCGTTTGAGGCCTATCCAATGGACGCGCACGAGATGCGCCGCGCGCTCACCGCCTTTCCCGAGCTTGGGCGTCTGCGCGATATTCTGGTGGCTGCATGGGCGCAGGGCGGACAGATTGCTCTGGGCCAGACTGTGCAGCTCGACGTGATCATAGGTGATGCGCGCGAGACCCTGCCCGCATGGCAAGGTGCTGCGGACGCGTGGTTTCTCGACGGCTTCTCCCCGGCCAAAAACCCCGAGCTTTGGGGTGCGGACCTGATGGCGCAGGTCTATGCCCACACAGCCCCCGGTGGCACGGCCGCGACCTATACCGCCGCAGGCTTCGTGCGGCGAGGCCTTGCGGATGCGGGCTTTGAGGTGGAGCGGACACCCGGCTTTGGCCGCAAGCGCCACATGACCCGCGCGAGGCGACGCACATGACCGAACAAAACACACGGCTCGGCATCATGCTGATGGTCATCACCACGTTCATCTTCGCCATGCAGGACGGGCTCTCGCGCCATCTGGCGGGGGAATATAATGTGCTGATGGTGATCATGGTGCGCTATTGGTTCTTTGCGGCCTTCGTCATCACCATCGCTGCCCGCAAGGCCGGCGGCATCCGCGCCGCTGCGCGCACAAGTCAGCCCCGCGTGCAGGGGTTTCGCGCGCTGCTTCTGGTCACAGAAATCTGCGTCATGGTGCTGGCCTTCACCCTTCTGGGCCTGGTGGAAAGCCACGCAGTCTTTGCCTGCTATCCACTCCTGATCGCCGCCCTTTCCGGCCCCGTTCTGGGCGAGCATGTGGGCTGGCGCCGCTGGGCCGCGATCGGCGTAGGCTTTGTCGGCGTAATCATCATCCTTGAGCCGGGGTTCGGCGTTTTTCAGATTGAGGCGGTGGTGCCCCTGCTGGCAGCGCTGATGTTCGCGCTCTACGGTCTTCTGACGCGATACGTCGCCCGCGAGGATAGCGCCGCCACCAGCTTTTTCTGGACCGGCACGGTCGGTGCCATTGGGATCACGGCGGTGGGCATCTGGTTCTGGGAGCCGATGAGCGCGCCTGACTGGGCATGGATGAGCCTCCTTTGCGTCACGGGCGCGCTTGGCCATTTCACCTTGATCAAATGCTATGAGGTGGCCGAGGCGAGTGCTGTGCAACCCTTCGCCTATCTCCAGCTTGTCTTCGTCACCGTCTTGGGCGTCACCGTCTTTGGCGAGGCGATCCGGCTCAACGTGGCGCTCGGGACGGGCATCGTCGTGGCCGCTGGACTATTCACCCTCTGGCGGCAGCGTCAGGTAGGATAACGCTTGATTGGGCGGTGGGGCTGTGGCACCTCTAAACAGATGATCACAAGCTTGTGAGATGCCTTTTTTGATGCGCATGCGCTCCGCCATTCTATCCGAATTTGCCACATCGGTCCTGCCGGTGGCCTTGGCGTTCGTTCTGGCATTCCGGCTCATTGCGGTGCCTTTGGTGCTGCCCAATGCGGCAGACGGGACCGTTACACTCTGCCTTGGCGGCAAGATAGTCACGATCAACTGGGATGGGCCGGGAACGCCCAAAGTCACCCATGACGTCTGCCCTGCGATGGGCCTGCTGGCCTTGGTGGATGCGGTAGCACCGCTCCCTCCCGCGCCCGAAGCACAGCTCCGGCCTGCGGATTACGCGCTGATGGACCCGCTTGCCATCCGCGCCCATGTGCTGTCTGCCCGGATGCCCCGCGCGCCGCCGCGCGCCATGTCTGCCTGAGTTTTAGCTGACATAAGGGCGGCCCCACGTCACGGGCGCGCCTTAGCATTTATCTGAGAGAACAACTAATGAAATACCGTATTCTGACAGCGCTCGCGCTGAGCGCCACCTTTACGGCAGGCCCCCTGCTTGCCCATGACGACGCCCTGCCGGGCACAGCAGGCCCTGCGCCGCTGCGCGCGGACGGGCACGCCCCGATTGGCGTGATGGGCGATCATCGCCACAAAACCGGCGAGGTCATGCTATCCTTCCGCTCGATGTATATGAGCATGGAGGGCAACCAACAGGGTACCTCCAGCATCAGCCCACAGACCCTCGTCACAACCGTGCCAAACCGCTTTTCCGGTGCGCCAGGTCAGCCCCCTACGCTGCGCATTGTGCCCTTGGACATGCAGATGCAGATGCACATGCTCGGCGCGATGTATGCACCGAGCGACCGTGTCACGCTGATGGCGATGCTGCCTTACGTGAAGAAGACCATGAACCACCTGACCTTCGCAGGCGGTACTGGCACGACGGTGCGCGGCACGTTTGAGACCGAGACAAAAGGCATTGGCGATGTGAAGGTCTCGGCCCTCATCGGCCTGATGGAGAGCGGCGAGCATAAGCTGCATTTCAACGCAGGTCTCAGCCTGCCCACAGGCTCTATCACGGAAACGGGGCGCATTCTGACCCCCGCGGGGGCGACACCCGAGGTGCGCCTGCCTTATGCGATGCAGCTTGGCTCAGGCACCTATGACCTGCTCCCCGGCATCACCTATATGGGCGGCGCAGGCGACACACGCTGGGGCGCGCAGCTGCGCGGCATCATCCGGTTGGGCAGCAATGATGAGGGCTATTCCTTGGGTGATGAGGTGGCCGCGACCGCTTGGGTCAGCCGCCAGATTGAGCCTTGGATTTCCGTCTCGGGCCGTGTGGAGGCCAAAACACTGGGCCGGATTGACGGGATCGATCCCAATATCGTGGGCCCCGTGCAAACCGCGAACCCTGCCAATTACGGTGGTGACACCGTATCGCTCTTTGCCGGGGTGAACATGGTGGGCCAGAAGGGCGCATGGCGTGGTCATCGCCTCGCAATCGAAGCGGGCGCGCCGGTCTATCAGGACCTCAACGGCGTCCAGATGCAGACCGACTGGTCCGTCTCCGTCGGCTGGCAATACGCGTTCTGAACAGGCGCAGGCTCCGGGCGCTCTCAACGCGCCCGGAGCCATTTTGCCGTGTCTATTTCACGATGTCTACTTCACGGTGATCGTCGCCCCAAGAAGCTCTTGGGTGAACGGAATCGGCAAAGCCTCCCGGCCCAGCCGCGCGCGGTAGACGGGCAAGCTCTCTGTCACGCGATGGATATAATTGCGGGTCTCGTTGAACGGGATATGCTCAATCCAGTCGATGATATCCATACCGCCAGAAGTCTGGGCCACACGTGGGTCGCCAAAATCCTCCATCCAGCCGATGGGGCGGCGCGGGCCTGCATTATAGCCTGCCGAAATCATCACCACATTGCCGTCGAACATCTCCGAGAGCTGCGCAATATACGTGCTGCCAA
The DNA here is from genome assembly GCF_020141465.1 of Roseovarius carneus. Classification (NCBI taxonomy): domain Bacteria; kingdom Pseudomonadati; phylum Pseudomonadota; class Alphaproteobacteria; order Rhodobacterales; family Roseobacteraceae; genus Roseovarius; species Roseovarius carneus. The sequence continues at coordinate 707,476 of NZ_JAHSPD010000001.1, forward strand.
GCTGAGCGTTATACCGCCAATCGCTGAGCACGCGGGCACGCTCATGCGCCAACCCCAAATCGCGCGCCACATCGCTGGCCGTGCCCGGCATCAGCTGCATCAGGCCCTCGGCCCCCGCACCGCTGGTCACGCCAAAATCAAACTCCGACTCGCGACGCGCAATCGCCAGCGCCATCTCCATCGGCACGGGAAGATCCATCTCCTGCATCGGGTGCAGCGCATAATAAGGCCCCGGCAAAACGATGCCGCGCTGCGCCACAGCCTTGCCCAGCATGACCTGCAAATGCGGGGCGCCCATCTCTTGCAGCACGGCGGCGATCTGACCATTCCCCACGCGGTCCTGCGTCTGGCTCAGCGCCACAAAAAGCTGTTCGGACAGGGTCAGTTGACCCGCTGCATGGGCCAAGACCGCCGCTTGGAAAAGGGGCGTCTGCGTGAAAGGGGCCGCGCGCCAATCAGGGAAGGTCTCTGTGCCAGAAAGCGCAGGATCAGCAGGTAATCCAGCCTTTTCAGCAGCCAAGAGGCCGTAGAAGCTGGTCTGATGCTCGGCACCTTCCTCATAGGCGATCTGCGCGCCTTCCGCGTCACCCAACGCCTCCTGCGCGCGGCCAATCCAATACCCCGCCCGACCCAGCGAAATCGGCGTGGCCACGGCGGCGCGCAGGCGTTGAAAATGATCCAGCGCCAGTTCCGGCTCATCGAGGAACCTGAGCGCGAGATAGCCCGAGAGCCACTCCAGATCGGCAAAGGCCGCCCCCTCCACAAGCTGATGCCGCGAGGCCAGATCATAGGCAGCCGCATAGTCCTGTGCGCGCATCATCCGGCGCGACAGGGCGCGCCGCCACCCGGACCAGTTCTGCGCCCGCCCCAAGCCGCCCTCGATGGCGCTTTGAGAGCGCATGAGGGCAATCGCCTTGTCGTCCTCATCAATCTCCAGATACCGCTCAAACCGGGCATGGGCGAGGCCCGGATCATTGCGCAATACCTCGGGAAGGCTGGCGATCTTCGCATCCAGCCCGCGCTGACCCGCTGCTGCCGCCTGCCGGATTTCGGCCACCGCACGCGCGCCGTCGCTGGCCAAGGGCAGCATCAATTCAGCATCACGCAGCCCGCGCCACAGGGTCATATCAAGCCGCGCATCATGGTGCGGTGCCAAAAGCTCGGCATGGGCGGCCATGAAATCGGCGTGCTCTTCAGCGCTCAGGTCAAAGGACCGCCACGCCATGACAACGCTGGCATCGGCATCCCCGACCTGCCCCGCGGCGCGCAACGCGCGATCAAGACGCAAGATACCGGCCCCCGTCTCAGGCAATCCGCCGGCATGAAACGCCAAGACCTGCGCATCAGTGGCGTCGGCAAAATCAGTCTCCGCCCGCGCCCTAAGCCGCTCAAGCCCCGGCCAATCGGGATAGGTCTCCAAAAACGTCAAAACCTCCGCCGGGCTGCCGCGGCCTGCACGCAAGCGATACCACTCGACAAGCACCACAGCCCCCGGCCCATCCCGCTCGGCCAAGTCAGCAGCCCACTCCCACCGACCATCGCCCAAGGCGTCCAAAGCCGAAGCCAGCGGGCGCGGCGCGATCTTCGCAGGCTCCGCCATAGCAGGCAGCGCAAGCCCGAAGGCCGCGCAAAACGGGAGAAGACAGCGCAACATCTCTTGCATTTCCTGGCTCTTCAAAGGATAGACAGCGCCAGCCTAAGGCCGCGCCTGAGGGCCGTCCACCCGCTAAACTTGGCAGGGGGGCGGCATCCCGATAGGGTCGCGAAAATGTTATCACGAGAGGGCCCAACCCGGCCCCGACAACGCGTAAAGACAACGCATGAAAAGGAGCGCTCCGATGATCAAAGGTTCCATGCCAGCCCTGGTCACACCGTTCAAGAACGGTGAAGTGGATTTCGACACGCTCAAGACGTTGGTGGAATGGCATATCGGCGAAGGCAGCCATGGCCTGGTGCCGGTGGGCACAACTGGCGAGAGCCCGACGCTGTCACATGCCGAGCATGAAAGCGTCGTCGAGGAAGTGGTGCGCGCAGCGGCAGGCCGCATCCCGGTGATCGCAGGCGCAGGCAGCAATAACACTGTCGAATCAATGCGCTTCATGCAGCACGCCGACAAAGTTGGCGCCACAGCGGCACTTATCGTCACACCCTATTACAACAAACCCACCCAGCGCGGCCTGATTGCGCATTTTACGGCCCTGCATGACTGCTGCGATTTGCCGATCGTAATCTACAATATCCCCGGCCGCTCCGTCGTGGATATGACGCCCGAGACCATGGGCACGCTGGCCAAACTGCCACGCATCATCGGCGTGAAAGACGCAACCGGCGATCTCGCGCGCGTCTGCCAACAACGCATCACCTGCGGCCCCGAGTTCATTCAGATCTCTGGCGAGGACGCCACAGCCCACGGCTTCAACGCCCAAGGCGGCACCGGCTGCATCTCGGTCACGGCCAATGTCGCCCCCAAACTCTGCGCAGCCCTGCAAGAGGCCTGCCTGGCCGGGCGCTATGACACGGCTTTGGACATTCAGGACCGCCTGATGCCGCTGCACCAAGCCATCTTCACCGAGCCCGGCCTCGTCGGTGTGAAATACGCGATGTCCAAGCTCGGGCTCTGCTCCGAGGAAGTGCGCTCACCGCTCACTGGGCTTGCGGATGAGACAAAGGGCTTGGTTGAAAACGGTCTGCGCCATGCGGGGTTACTGACCTGAGGCAGGCTTTGACTGACGGCTGGTATCAATAGCACTTTGGACTGCTCGGCAGAGGGCGCGTTTGAGTATTTCTTCTAAGAAGAAACGCAATTTTTTATTAACTTTAATATGGTTCTCTTGCTGCACGGTACAGGCTGGAGAGCCGATGACCGTCTGAGGAGAAGGCGCATCCTGCTTGCCGGCGTGAGGGTCAGTGGCCCAGTCCGGAAGCGGGGTGCCCACCTTGGCTTTCTTCTTAGGGAAAATACTCAAAATCTTTTCTCACCAAAGAGGACTATCCCTCAATCGACACGGCGCACCATCAGCTGATTGCCCTCGCGACGGGTTTCCAGCACCTTCAGCGCCTTGACCAGATCGCTCAGCTTTTTGTGACCGTAGCTGCGCGTGTCGAAATCCGGTGTGGCGGTGGTGATCTGTTGGCCTAGTTGGCCCAGAGAGTACCAATCGCTGTCCTGATCGAGGCTATCCATTGCCTTAAAGAGCAGGTCGCGCGCCTCGTTGAGGTTTTTGCCCGTGGCCTGAGGCGCGACCCCTTCCGGCGCGCCACCAAGATTTTCGAGATAAATAAACCGTTTGCACGCCTTGCGGAACGCATCGGGCGTTTTGCGCGCGCCAATGCCGAAGACATCCAGCCCCTGTTCACGGATACGGCTGGCCAGACGAGTGAAATCGCTGTCGGATGAGACGAGGACGAACCCGTCAAAGCGGTTTGAGTGCATCAGATCCATCGCATCGATCACAAGCGCAATGTCGCTCGCGTTCTTGCCCACTGTGTTGGCGGGTTGGTGATGCGGGACGAGGCCAAACTCGGCCTGCACCTTGCTCCACCCGTTCATCTGTTGCGAGGAGAAGTCGCCGTAGCAGCGGCGCACGGACGCCTCGCCCATGCCTGCGATCTCATCAAAGATCGCTTGGGTCCATTTGGGCGAGGTGTTGTCGGCATCAATCAGAACAGCGAGCAGGGGCGTCTGGTTTACCATGATGATCTCCTTTTGCTCTGTCTTGCCTGAAAACCGCGCCCGGCGAAAGCAGATCGCCGGGCTGCGGCCTCAGCCTTTCGGCAGCGCGTCGAAATCCGCAGCGCTGTGGCGTTCGGGCAGTTGCATATGCGGCTCGCCCCAGCTGCGATTGACCTTGCGACCACGCTGCACGGCGGGGCGGGCGTCGATGAGCTTGGCCCAGCGCATGACATGAGTGTAGCTTTCCACATCGAGGAAGGTCGCCGCATCGTAGAGCCGTCCCAGCACCAGCTGCCCATACCATGGCCAGATCGCGATATCGGCAATCGTATACTCCTCGCCCGCAATATAGGCCCGTGTGGCCAGCTCCCGGTCCAGCACATCAAGCTGGCGTTTGGTCTCCATCGCGAAACGGTCAATCGGGTATTGGAACTTCTCGGGCGCATAGGCATAGAAATGGCCGAACCCACCCCCAAGATAGGGCGCGCTGCCCATTTGCCAGAAGAGCCAGTTCAGTACCTCAGCCCGTGCAGCACCCTCTTTAGGCAGGAACATGTCGAACTTTTCGGCGAGATGCATCAGGATTGATGCGCTCTCGAACACGCGCACGGGCTCCGCGCCCGAGCGGTCGAGCAGGGCGGGGATCTTGGAATTCGGGTTGATCTCGACAAAGCCGCTGCCGAACTGATCCCCCTCACCGATGTCGATGAGATAGGCATCATATTCGGCGGCTTTCCCAGCCTCCAGAAGCTCCTCGAACATCACAGTCACCTTCACCCCATTGGGCGTGGCGAGGGAATGGAGCTGAAACGGATGGTCGCCCGCTGGCAGCACCTTATCGTGGGTGGCCCCGGCGATAGGGCGGTTGGTGGAGGCAAACTTGCCGCCGTTCTTCGCGTCCCAGGTCCAGACGTTCGGCGGGGTATATATATCGGTCATTGCTGTCTCCTTGATGTGTTGCGGCATAGGTAGTCACCGCGCAGAGATGTGCAATGTGCAGCGCCGCACAGGGCTGTGCGCACAGGCCTGTGCGGGCAGAGCGGAAAGCCAGTGGAGACCCTCCGCTCCAAAGGAATTAGAAAACGACGACGCTGCGGATGCTTTCGCCCGAATGCATCATGTCGAAGCCCTTGTTGATATCTTCAAGCTTGAGCGTGTGCGTGATCATCGGATCAATCTCAATCTTGCCGTCCATGTACCAATCGACAATTTTGGGCACATCCGTGCGGCCCGAGGCACCACCAAAGGCTGTCCCGCGCCAGACACGGCCCGTGACAAGCTGAAACGGACGGGTTGAGATTTCCTGACCCGCGCCTGCAACACCAATGATCACGCTCTCGCCCCAGCCCTTGTGAGCCGATTCAAGCGCTTGGCGCATCACGGTGACGTTGCCAGTCGCGTCGAACGTGTAGTCGCCACCCCCGCCGGTCAGCTCGACCAGATGAGCCACGATATCACCGTCAATCTTCTTGGGGTTCACGAAATGGGTCATGCCGAAATGCTTGGCCATGACCGCCTTGTCATCGTTGAGATCGACGCCCACGATCTGATCCGCACCCGCAAGACGCAGACCCTGAATCACGTTGAGGCCAATGCCACCCAGGCCAAAGACAATCGCGGTCGAGCCGATCTCGACCTTTGCGGTGTTGATCACAGCGCCGATTCCGGTCGTGACGCCGCAGCCGATGTAGCAGATTTTATCAAACGGCGCGTCTTTACGGACCTTGGCCAGTGCGATCTCGGGCAAAACCGTGTGATTGGCGAAGGTGGAGCAGCCCATGTAATGCAGGATCGGCGTGCCATCGAGCATGGAGAACCGGCTTGTCCCGTCGGGCATGACACCCGCCCCTTGGGTCGTGCGGATCTTCTGGCAGAGGTTGGTCTTGGGGTTGAGGCAATAATCACACTCGCGACACTCGGGCGTGTAGAGCGGTATCACATGATCGCCCACCTCAAGCGAGGTCACACCGGGGCCGACCTCGACCACCACGCCCGCGCCTTCATGGCCCAGAATGGCCGGAAACGCCCCCTCAGGGTCCGCGCCAGATAGGGTGAAATCATCCGTATGGCACAGGCCCGTCGCCTTGATCTCCACCAGAACCTCGCCCGCTTTGGGGCCCTCAAGGTTCACCTCCATGATCTCCAGCGGTTTACCGGCGTCCAGTGCCACAGCAGCTCTCGTGCGCATCTTGTGTCCTCTCGTGTTGTTCGGGCCGACTTTGGGCGAAGTTTCGCGCGGTTTCAATGACGCTTGGCGCTCTGGGTTGAACTGCTGCACCTTTAGGGTACTATCAACCGCCTGTTCAAAGCGTTTCGAGAAAAGCTGTGCCTCAGGTTTTTGTCGAAACGCTTCAGGAGACCGGATATGACCCGTTTGATCACCCTTCCCGCCATTGCCCTACTGCTTATGGCCTGCCAGCCTGAAGAGACAGCGGTCGAGGATACATGCGGCGCAGAAGGTTACGCCGCCCTGATTGGCACCGCCGCGAGCGATCACGATTTTACCGACCCCGATCGCCCGCACCGGATCATTCTGCCCAATTCCGCCGTGACGATGGATTACCGTGCAGACCGGCTGAACGTGGATCTCGATGAGGCCGGACAAATCACGCGATTCTGGTGCGGCTGATTTCATAAAGAGCCCGCTTGGGACGTTGCTCCCGCAGGAAACCCCTTGATCCCACCTCTGAATGCCGCAACTCTGGGAATATGAGTTTTCAACCTCTGACCCAGTTCAACAGCTCTGAGGCCGTGGCCTTTCATCGCACGGAGCTCGCAGTGATCCTGTCTCTCTACGGGCGGATGGTAGCGGCAGGGGAATGGCGTGATTACGGTATCTCGTCACTGCGGGACCTTGCTGTATTCTCCATCTTCCGGCGCACGGCAGAGCACCCGCTTTACCGGATCGAGAAGCGCCCCAAGCTGCGCGCCAAGCAGGGGCAATACGCGGTGATCGGTATGGACGGGCAAATCCTCAAGCGCGGCAATGACCTCAAACAGGTGCTCCGGGGTCTGGAGCGCAAGCTGATCCGGGCCGTGGATTAGGGCGTATCGCGTTCTAAAGCGCGCTGCCCTCCTCTGGCCTGTGGGCGATTGGCGGGTCCTTGCGCAGAAGGCCAATGGGCCAGCCGATGCCGCCCACCATATGCATCGTCAGGACCTCACGGGTGACGCCGTTCTCATCCGCGCCCGACCGAAAATGCAGCTTGCCCAACGAGGTCACATCGACGCCTGCATCGCGCAGAATATGCACCCATCTGGGGGTTTTGCCGTCATAGGGAGTGGCGCTGTCCCGATGGCAATGGCCGGTGCGGTGCACATGAGTACTGCGTGCCGTCAACACACCTAGCTGGGCACGATGCGCAGATCGCTGACGCCCTCTGTGCTCCAGAATTCGGCCTGCGCTTGGTTGGGATCACTCATTGCGCAGCCGCCATGACGCATAAAAGCTCAAACATGATCGACGCGCCCAGAAAGGCCGTGCCGCCACCTGCATCAAAAGGCGGCGCGACCTCAACCAGATCGGCACCGACGATATGCAGCCCGGCCAACCCGCGCACCACTTCGAGCGCCTGAAAGCTGTTGGGTCCGCCGACTTCGGGCGTGCCCGTGCCGGGGGCAAAGGTGGGATCGACGAAATCAATGTCGTAGCTCACATAAGTCGCCTGCTGCCCGACGATCTCGCGCGCCTCCGCCATCACATCATCCACCCCGCGCGCATGAAACTCTTCGATATGGATCAGGCGAATGCCTTGGGCGGCGGCAAAATCAATATCCTCATCGCCATAGGTCGTGCCCCTGATGCCGATCTGCACGATGCGCTTGGAATCCAAAAGCCCCTCCTCCACCGCGCGCCGGAAAGGCGTGCCATGGGTGTATTTCGTTCCGCCAAAATAGCTGTCGTTCAGATCGGTGTGGCTGTCAAAATGCACCATCCCCACGGGTCCGTCCGCCGCTACAGCACGCAAAATAGGCAGCGAGCTGAGGTGATCCCCGCCAGCAGTCAGCGGCACGATCCCGGCGGCGGTGACTGTCTTGTAGAAGGCCGTGATGCGGTCCATCGAATCGTGGATATCGGCGGGGTTCGGCCCCACATCGCCCAGATCGGCGCAGGCGCGCGCCTCAAACGGGCGCATACCCGAGGCACCATGCTGCGCGCGGATCATGGTGGAGGCATCGCGGATCTGACGCGGCCCGTGCCGCGCGCCGGGGCGGTTGGTTGTCCCGCTATCCCACGGCACGCCGATAAGACCTATCTGCACCTCGCCAAAGCGCGCGTGCTCCGGTGGCACATGCGGCAGCCGCATGAAGGTCGGCACGCCTGCAAAGCGTGGCAACTCTGACCCAGAGGGCGGATGAAAAAACGGATCGCTCATGGCGCAGGCTCCAATCGTTTGCGCACGGTGATCGCGCCGAATTCACGCGCACCGATGCGGGCTGTGGCCTCGGCCAGCGGCTCGGTCTCGACACGCATATGATGGGCGTTGGCGTGGATCAACGTCTCGGGGTCAAGCATCATGCCCACATGCCCGGACCAGAAGATCAGATCACCCCGCTCAAGCGGCGCATCGTCAGGCAGCGCCACACCAAGCTGCGCCTCTTGCAGATCGCTGTCACGCGGGCAGGTGCGGCCCGCAGCCCAAAGCGCCATCTGGATCAGGCCCGAGCAATCAATCCCCGTGCCCGTGTTGCCACCCCAAAGATAAGGCGTACCGAGGAACAGCGTGGCTGTGGCCGCGATGTCCGGGACATGCTGCGCCAGAGGGACAAGGTGCTGCGCTGCGATATAGCCTTGCGCTGTGCGGTGAAACCCGTGGGTCTCATCGCTGACCGCCACGCAGCTCAGAAAGCTGAGCAGCCCCCGCTCAGGCGATTTGAAATTGGGGGCGGAATAGAGATGCGCGCCACGCTGTCCAATGCGGTGGGTTGGGCGGGGCGTGTCGCCCAGCGCCGCCTCCGGCAGGTAGCCGACATAACCATCCGCCATATCAATGCCAAAGGCCCAGCCCTCATGCCGCTCCAGCACCCGAAACCCTTGGCCAAAAAGCATCTGCTTGTCACGTGCACCGCCCGGTGCGCGGCAAAGGTCCGCATGGGGCAAAGCGATGCGCTCAGCTGTGCCGTCGGTATAGGCGGGCGCGTCTACCCGTCCGCGCAGGCCGCTCTCGGCCACGCGCGCATTCGCCGCCAGAAAGCGGCGGTCGGTCACAAGCCCAAGGCCTTGGGAAATGCCTCCAACAGCGCGCGGGCGGCCATACCGACACCACCCTTGGGGCGCGCCGGGGCCGCCGTGGGGTTCCAGCCATAGACGTCGAAATGGGCATAGCGCGTCCCATCTGTGAACCGGCGCAGGAAAAGTGCCGCCGTGATACACCCGGCAAACCCACCCTTGGGCGCATTGTCCAGATCCGCGATGCCCGGCTCGATCATCGCCTCATAGGGCGCATGAAACGGCAGCCGCCAAACCGGATCGGCCACACGCAAAGCCGCCTCTTCCAGCGCTGTCACCAGCGCGGTGTCATCCGCGAAATAAGGCGCGATATCCGGCCCGACCGCCACACGTGCCGCCCCCGTCAGCGTGGCCATGGAGATCATCAGATCGGGCGCATCCTCGGCCCCAAAGCTCAGCGCGTCGGCCAGAACGAGGCGCCCTTCTGCATCTGTATTGTTGACCTCCACCGTCAGCCCGTTGCGCGCGGTCAGGATATCGCTTGGGCGCATCGCACCCGCGCTTATCGCATTTTCCACCGCCGGAATAAGCACGCGCAGCTGCACCGGCAGGTTCAGCGACATAATCATATGCGCAAGGCCCAGCACCGTGGCCGCCCCCCCCATATCCTTCTTCATCAGGCCCATGGACGTATCAGGCTTGAGGTTCAGCCCGCCGGAATCAAAGCACACGCCCTTGCCAACGAGGGTCAGCTTCGGACCCGCCTTGCCCCAGCGCATATCAACCAACCGTGGTTCCTCTGCTGCCGAACGGCCAACGGCGTGGATCATGGGAAAATTCTTTTGCAGCAACGCCGCGCCCGTGATGACGGAAATCTGCGCCCCGTGGCCTTCCGCAAGGTCGCGGCATGCCCCCTCAAGCGCATCAGGCCCCATGTCCGAGGCAGGCGTGTTGATCAGATCGCGGATCAACGCCTCCGCCGCCGCGATCACCTCAAGGCGATCCGCATCGACACCTTCAGGCGCGATCAGCCGCGCGGACGCACCGGGTTGCGCGCGGTAGCGATCAAACGCATACCCTGCCAAGAGCCAACCAAGCGCCTCTTCCTCTGCTCGGTCCTCTGGCAACCCGGCAAGCGTATATGTCCCCTCGGGCAAGGCCGCCGCTGCCGCTGCCAGATGAAACCGCCCGCGCGACCGCATTTCTTCAGTGCCATAACCCGCCAGCGCCATCGCAATCGCACCATCCGGGCCAGGCACCAGACAGATGCTGCCCAACGCCCCGGTAAAGCCCGTGTTGCGCACCCAGATCTGCACGGCGCTGTCCTGCCCCGCCAGCCAATCATCAAGATCCCCCGAAGCAATCACATGACACGGAATGGCAGAAGGACCGGCAGTGGCGAAGGTCAGGCTCATGGAGGGCAGTCCTTTCAGGGGAGCGGCACGGGCGCGCCGACAATTGCCGCTCAGCCTATCCGCCCTGACCGCACCTGCAAGCCTTCAAATCGATATATCCTGCAATTCCCAGATCTCGCTCAGGCTCCGCTCGCCAATGCGCAGCAACCGCGCGAGCGTGGCTGCAAGAGCGACGGCATCGCCAAGATCAACGCAGGCCACCACGTTGGACGCCACCCGCGCGAGGGTGCCCATGCCAATTTGCTCGGAGATTGCCACGAGGCTGCGCGCGGATTTGCGCAAATCCGCCTCGCGCCCTTCGCGGTAGCACCGCTCAGTATGTGACAGGCGCACGGCCAGCTCCTCCAACGCACGACAAACGACATCTTCAGCCCCCGCCTCACCAAGCTGCACATAGAGCGCCTTCAGACGATCCGGGTCCAGCCGCACAGTTTCATCCTGCTTCAGCATCGTTACCTGTTCCAAAACTCTCACCCCAAATTCAATTCAACCGCACGGCCAAGCCCCCAGCTTTCGCCGCTCACGGAGGGCACCATGCGCCAGCACCCCTTCCCGAAAGGTTTCCACCAACCCCATTTCTCTCTCGAATTCTCGGACAATCCAGTCTATTCATCCCCTTCAAGAGCAGAAAAAACAAGAGGGATGCCATGGAGCATATCTCCCCGCTGCCAACGTATCTGGCGCAGCGTTACCACGGCTGGAAAGCAACCAGCTATTCCGAGAACAAAAGCTGGTATCGCCATCTGGCCAATGAGGGTCAACATCCGCGCGCGATGATGATCTCATGCTGCGATAGCCGCGTGCATGTCACGTCGATCTTCGGCGCGGATCAGGGCGAGTTCTTTATCCACCGTAATATCGCCAATCTGGTCCCCGCATTCGACACAAGCGGCGGCCAGCACGGCACGTCAGCGGCGGTGGAATATGCCGTGCGCCAGCTTCATGTGGCGCATGTGATCGTGATGGGTCACTCCAATTGTGGCGGTGTGAACGGCTGTGCGGCCATGTGCTCCGGCCACGCGCCCGAGCTTGAGGCCGAGGGGAGCTTTGTGGGCCGCTGGATGGACATCCTGCGCCCCGGCGTGGCGCGCGTGGCCCATATCGAGGACCCCGCTAACCGGATGCGTGCACTGGAGCATGAATCGGTGCTGATCTCTCTGAGCAACCTGATGACCTTCCCCTTCGTTGCCGATCTCGTTGAGGCGGGCGATCTCACACTGCACGGATTGTGGCTCGATATTTCCGAGGGCGTGGTGGAGCATTACCTGCCCGCTCAAGGCGTTTTTGCCCCGCTGTAAAACGCCTAATTTATCATCGTTGATGTCTTAAAGCGTTTCGAGAAAAGTAGTGCCTCAGGTTTTTCTCGGAACGCTTTAGGCGCCGCTTTGGCGTTCCATTTTCTTGTCTGCATTTGCTTTTGGCCACGCATCAGGCCTAAGCATACGCGCCTCGCGCGCGGCATTTTTACCCATTGGGCCGCCCAAGCGCTCCAGCAGGTCCAACATTGTATCCGATCCAGCCTGCGATTCCCAAAGTGGTGATTTTTTAACGAATTGGAAATCGCGATACCGTAAATTGTAATATGGCATTACATAACTCATGCCTTGCGAGCTGATTGACGTGAGTGTGATTTTTATCCGATCAGACCGGCCTTCGGGGCTGCTCACTGGACGCATAATCACCTCATCACGCTTCGCCTGAAGTTTTGGCGTAAAGGGGATCACCAGATGGTGTGCAACAGCATCTAGCTCGGCATCGTCCAATGCTGAAATTTCTCTGTCTATGTCGGTGGTCGGGCAAGTTGCCAAATGGCTATAACACTTGCGCCGCAGCATCCATTGCGTCAAGCCGATCTCGCCTCGGCGTACCGTAGTACTTTTATTATCAGATAATCGAAACTTGCGCCAAAACTTCCGAAATCCTGGATCGCGTAAGATTGGAGTCCTCATTGCCAAAGCGTACGAACCATAATGAAAATAAGGCAGGCCAGTGGTGTAAGTCCATTTGATGTTGCGGAATTCATCGGCCTTATGCGGCTTAATCGAGTAGTGTGCAGTCGCACTACAAAAATCCACATTTGCGTCGCGCACCGCTTCGAACCAGCTGCGCGGCGCATCAATCATCCAGCATGAGTCGTTCAAGAGGTAAAGGCGCTCAAGACTATGCAGATCGTCCGCCAGGTTTAGGACCCCATCGCGATAGCCGCCAAAATCATACCCGGTATTGGGCCGTTCTATAATTTTCGTGCAAAGCGGAGTGAGGATGGCAATATCCTCTTGGGATAGAGGCAGGTTTGACACCAGAATTGGGCTGATGCCATCAGTGTTAAGCTGCTTCAGAAGGTCAAGATGCGATGCCAGCAGGCCCTTAGACGGGAAAATCAAATAGATCGCCGCCTCGCTCACCAGAGGCACATGGCCTTCATGCACCTTACGCGCCCGCGCTGCTTTGATGTCATAACGGATGGTTAACGTCATAAAGTCCCAAGCCACCCGGTAAACTGCCAGGGCTTGATGGACCACCCGCAGCAATTCGCGCTTCAATTTCCACAGCGGAATTACTTTCATCTTCTGGCCTCATTCTTTTCTCAGACGTGTTTGGGCATCTATAATCGTAGAAGGCCGCCAAACTCCATAGTCTGATGCGCTTTCAGGAAAACGGCATTTTCTAAGGCAAATTTTGTCACCGTCGAAAACAACATTTGCACGACACGTTAAGATTTGTATCGCTCATAGTCTATGGGGCTGCTTGAGCTCAAAAAACACGGTCAAATCCCGGTGGCCTCCTGCTCTGGACCCTCCCATGCTCACAATAAACGCACGTTGACTAGGGTCTGGGCTCATTGAGTATCAAAGCCAGTAGATGACAAGTGCCGCGAGAGCGATTGCGGATAAGAAGACTTTGGGACATCTGTCATATCTTGTCGCCACGCGCCGCCAATCCTTGAGCCTACCGAACATGATCTCGATCCGGTTGCGTCGTTTGTATCTGCGTTTGTCGTACTTGACGGTCTTCTTGCGTTGTTTTCGGCCCGGGATACATGCGCGTATCCCTTTGTCTTTCAACGCTTCCCTGAACCAGTCGGCGTCATATCCGCGGTCGCCGAGCAGCCAGTCAACGTTGGGTAGTCCGCTGAGCAAGGCGCGCGCGCTGATGTAATCACTCACCTGTCCGGCGGTTACAAACAGATCAAGCGGGCGTCCTTGGCTGTCGCAAATGGTATGCCGCTTGGTATTCATGCCGCCCTTAGTTCGCCCAATCAGACGTCCACGCCCCCTTTTTTGACGCCCATACTGGTCGCTGTTCGGTGGGCCTTCAAATAGGTGGCATCGATCATAACCGTCTTCTGTTCGCCGTGTGCCGAGGCCAGACGGGCCATCATCCGGGCGAAGATGCCCTTATCGCTCCACCCTTTCCAACGGTTATAGAGCGTCTTGTGTGAGCCATAGGCAGTAGGCGCATCACGCCATCGTAAGCCATTGTGATTGATGAAAATAATCCCACTCAGCACCCGTCGGCCATCAACGCGTGGCTTGCCGTGGGACTTGGGAAAGAATGGCTCAAGACGCGCCATCTGCGCGTCGCTCAACCAGAAAAGATCAGACATGCTCACCGCTCGCTTTTTGAGCCGTGAATCATGCCATCAGCCGGAAATCAATGGGTCTTGACCCTAAAGCATTTCGAGAAAAACCTGAGGCACTGTTTTCTCGAAACACTCGCAACATATATGGTCAGTATGTGCAAAGCGTCCGTTTTTACATAAGAAAACGCCAAGTTCTTGTCGCAGGAATGCCCTGTATCCACCGGACGCCCTAAGCCCAACCAGATGATAACCCGCGTAAACCGGCTCTGACCCTATTATGTCCAGATTCGGCTTATGCCAGCGGCGGATGGGGGTGTTATCCAACGCCGCAGAAAACCCGCTATAACTTAGGATAGTGGCCTAGCTCCTCGCCCACCCGTCATGCAGACAAACTATCACCGCGCGCTTACAAACGATCCGCGCGCGATGCCCGATTTACCCAAAATATTGCCCATAAAAACCAACAGATGCACCTTAGGAAACGCATAATTCAGGCCAGCATCAAAGACTGCGTTGCCAATTATAGCCTGCGTTGCGGTCCACTCACGCATGCGGTCTGCAATGCCTGCCGCAAGACGGCTCGGTCACCAATATGGTTGGCCAGAACCAAAATCAAACGCGCGTTGAGCGCATCGCTTTGCTGCTTGCTAAGTCCCTCATGTGCGCTCAGCAATTCATCATAAAACCCGTCGGGGTCGGTGATGTTGGCGTTCAGGTTGATATCCATTTTTACTGCCCCTGTACCATTGCAAGCTGTCCTGTTGCCGTTCGCACGGCTGTTTTGATGTTTGCGGCATACGCTTGAGCCCAGCGCGCCGCAACATGTTGGTCCGGGCGGATAAGATAAATACCGCTTGGCGCATTCCCCAGATAGCGGGCGGCAATGGCGCCCTTTGGATCATCGCGGGTCGTATTCAGTTGAATTGTACGGATGGGAATACCATCGACATCCGCTATGTCCGGCGACGCGGTATTGATCGCCAAAATAACAAAGTCACCGCCCAGATGATCCAGCAAGAATCCATCCGCCATTGGTGCATCAGCGCATGTGGCCCCCACGCGGCTGCGTGTTGGTCCATCCAATTGATCCGGCCCGTTCAACGACAGCCCGTCATAAACACACGGCACTGAAAGGCGGCCAGAGTTCACCAAAGGCCGGGCGAATGCGTGGGCTTGTGCCAATTCCAGAACCGCATTTCGGAAGATCTTGCTGATCTCGCTTTTCGGGGTCAGAAAGTCGGTCGCACGGGTGGAATTAAGGATGTTTTCATCTGCGCCATGCACGCGTTCTTCCGAATAGCTGTCGAGCAGGCTGTCGGGTGCGAGGCCTTTGACGACCAGATCAAGCTTCCACGCAAGATTGTCGGCATCCTGTACACCAGAATTTGCGCCACGCGCGCCAAACGGCGAAACCTGATGCGCGCTGTCGCCTGCAAACAAGACACGCCCGTGGCGGAATTTCTCCATACGGCGGCACTGGAACGTGTAAATCGACGTCCATTCCAACTCGTAATCCGCATTCTCGCCCAGCATGGCATCAACGCGGGCGCGGATATTCTCGGGCTTCAATTCCTTGGCGCGATCAATATCCCAGCCAAGCTGGAAATCGATCCGCCAAATATCATCGGGCTGTTTGTGTAACAACGCGGACGCGCCGCTATCCTTGAAGGGCGGTTCAAACCAGAACCACCGTTCGGTCGGGAAGTCCGCTTTCATTTTAACATCGGCGATCAGGAAATTATCCTCAAACACGCGCCCATCAAAGCTCAGCCCCAACATACCGCGCATGGGCGAGCGCGCACCATCACAGGCGATCAGCCAATCGGCCTCAAGGCTGTAGGGGCCGTCCGGTGTTTCGAGATTGAGCACCACGTGATCGTCTTGCTGCGTCACGCCTGTCACAGCGTTCCGACCACGAATCTCAATTGGGGCACCCTGTGACTGCGCTACCCGAATTTCATCCACGAGGAACTTCTCAAAATAGGGTTGTTGCAGATTGATGAATGCAGGCACCTTATGTCCGTCTTCGGGCTGAAGATTGAATTCAAATACCCTCTCGTCACCATGAAACACTTTACCCACGTTCCAGATGACGCCTTTGTCGATCATCGCCTGGCCCGCGCCCATCCGGTCACAAATCTCAAGCGTGCGTTTGGCAAAGCAGATGGCGCGGCTGCCTTGCCCCACGCCTTCATGATCATCCAGCACCAGCACCGGCGTGCCCTTGCGCCCCAAATCCAGAGCGGCGGCCATCCCAACAGGACCGCCCCCGACAATAACGACGGGATGACGCACAGGGGCGGCATTCATCGCCGCTACCTTTTCGTAGGGGTAGAGCTTGAACGCGATGTCGTAACGAGCGTCGACCATGTGGTATCCTCCTAAAGCCGGCTTAACCCTGCAACTGCGTCCACATGTCCAGATCGCGCTTGTCGGTCCAGATGCGGGGGTGCCAGATGCCGCGGGCCTCGTCATATGCGCGGCTGACGTTAAACGGCAGGCAATGTTCGTAGATGGCGTAATCCTTGAATTTCGGATCGCATTCGGCGCGCACCGCGTCCCACGCATCTTTCAGTGAACCACCCTTCATGGCGACCTTTTTGGCGGGTTCAAACGTGCTGTTTACGAAGTCACGGGTGCTCTCAATGGCGCGTTCAACGGCATCTTTTCCGATCAACGCGGCCCCGCGACCGGGTGCAATTGCGTCAACATCATAGGCTTTGATGTTGTCGAGGGTCTGGCCCCAATCGCCAAAGTAGCCGTCGCCGCAATAGCAGGCGGAATGGTCTTCGACGATGTCGCCAGTGAACATAACATTTTGATCGGGAACATGAATAACCGCATCCCCGGCCGTGTGCGCACGGCCAAGGTGTTTGATGTCGACACGACGTTTGCCCAGGTAAACCGTCATGGCATCGCTGAATGTCGTTGTGGGATAGGTCAGGCCGGGGATGGACTCGTGGCCTTCGAACAGGCGCGGGAAGCGTTGAAATTCGCTGTCCCAGTCTTCTTGTCCACGTTCTTCGACCATGGCGCGGGCTGTATCAGACATGATAATCTGATCGGCCCCATATGCAGACGCCCCCAACACACGTACCGCGTGATAATGAGTCAGCACGACGTGGCTGATCGGCTTATCGGTGACGTCGCGCACCTTTTCGATGACTTTGTTGGCCAAACGCGGGGTTGCCTGTGCCTCAACGATCATGACGCTGTCGTCGCCGATAATCACGCCGGAGTTCGGGTCGCCCTCGGCGGTAAACGCCCACAGACCCTCGCCGACTTCGTCAAACGTGATCTTTTTCTCGGTCATATCCCCTTGGGATGCGAATGCTTTTGCCATTGTTTTGGTCCTTTATGCGGGGAATTTTACTGCCGGTAGGATCGTGCCGACGCACTCCCCAAACCCGACTTGATAACCGTCGCCCTTCGCGGCACCGCGCAGGATCAACGTGTCGTTGTCTTCGATGAATGTGCGGGTCTCGCCGGTGTCGAGCGTGAAGGGTTCGCGCCCGGCCCAGCTGAGTTCCATCAGCGATCCATATTCAGACTTCTCGGGTCCCGAAATCGTGCCAGACCCCAGCAGATCACCGGAATTCATACCGCATCCACCGCTTGCATGGTGGCACAGCTGTTCAGCAGCTGAGTAATACATCCGGCTGTAATTGGTCTTGGACAGTAACGTCGCTTTGACAGCCCCTTCGGGCTGCATCAACACTTCTAGTTCGATATCGAACAACCCGTCGATGGTGCCGTCCAGATACGGCAACAGCTCCTTTTCACGCGCGGGCGTCGCCGTGCGGAACGGTTCCAACGCGGCAGTCGTCACGATCCATGGGGAAATCGACGTACCGAACGCCTTGCCCTGAAAAGGCCCAAGCGGTTGGTATTCCCAGCCCTGAATGTCTCGCGCGGACCAGTCGTTCAGCAACACATAGCCAAAGATCATCGCGTCTGCCTGATCCACGGTGATCGGTGCGCCGAATTCAGACGATGTGCCGACAATCGCGCCCATTTCCAGCTCAATATCCAACCGTTTGGACGGGCCGAATGACGGCATCTCGGCATCGGGCGCTTTGGACTGGCCATTGGGGCGGTGAATGTCGGTGCCCGAGACCACGACAGACGACGCGCGGCCATTGTAGCCAATCGGGATGTGCAGCCAGTTGGCCGGCAGATCGGGAGAGCCTCGCAGGATCGCGCCCATGTTTTGCGCGTGCTGACGGCCTGCGTAAAAATCGGTGAACTCAGAAACCATCAATGGCATGTGTAATTCAGCGTCGACCTGCGGGATCAAATAGGGTTCAATCGCGGCTTGGTCCGCTGATCCGTCTGCCAGCATCTCAATCAGGCGCGCGCGCAGCTTTGCCCACACGTCTGGCCCGAGTTCCATCACATCATTCCAGAATGGCAGGTCGAATGCGCCGTCATCGTCCAGTTTGATGAGGCCAGCGGTTTCCAACGCGGCCATATCAAGGATCATATCGCCAATCGCCACACCACAGCGCGCGTCGTCGCCATCCGTGGAAAACACGCCATATGGCAGGTTGTTAAGCGGGAAAGGTGTGTCGGCGGAATTGGCGCTGGTCACCCAGCTTTTCATCAAGGTCATATCATACTTTCGCATCAGGCTGATTATCAGGATGCGCATCGAAAATAGCGGGAACGCCTAGGCATAACCGTTCAATACGCGCGGTGTTCGGGAATTTCATCAGATCAACACCCCAACGATGAGCATTGTAGGCTTGGGCGGTGATGCAGATATCGGCAATGTTCGGGGTATCACCAAAGGCAAAGGCATCACCACCGGGCAGCACCGCCTCAAGTGTGGTGAACCCTTCGTTCATCCAGTGGCACATCCAGTCTTTCGCTTGATCAGGCGTCGCACCAAACCGCGATTTCAACTGCCCAATCAGGCGCAGATTGTTCACTGGATGAATATCCATCGCGACGGTATGCGCCACCGCCATCACCCGCGCACGCAATACTGGATCGCTGGGGATCAATTGCGGTTCGGGCCACGTCGCGTCGATATATTCAAGGATCGCCATGGATTGCGTCAGCACGCTGCCATCATCCAGCACCAGCGTCGGCACGCCCTTGCCTGCATTCAGCGCCGTATATTCGGGCGCGCGCTGATCCCCAGCCACCAGATCAATAGGCACAGTATCATACACCAAACCCTTCAGGTTCAGCGCGGCACGCACACGGTAGGATGTCGTGGATCGCCAGTATGAATAGAGCTTCATTTTTTACCGGGCGTACCGTCAAATTTCTTTTCAAGCGACGTCCAGCAATCAATATAATCGTCCTGCATCGGCGCCTCTTTGGCGGCAAATTCCGTCAGGTGCTGGGGGAAACGGGTTTCGAACATGAACGACATTGTATCATCGAGCTTTTCAGGCTTCAGTTCAGCATTCGACGCTTTTTCGAACGCATCCATGTCGGGACCGTGCGGAATCATCATATTGTGCAGGCTGACAGATCCGGGCGCAAAGCCATTCGGCTTGGCGTCATATTGACCGTAAATGTTGCCCATCATCTCGGACATGACGTTCTTATGATACCACGGCGGACGGAACGTATCCTCCATCGTCATCCAGCGTTCGCGAAACAACACGAAATCAATATTGGCCGTGCCGGGCACACCGGACGCGGCGGTCAAAACCGTAAAGATCGACGGGTCAGGATGATCAAAAAGGATCGATCCAATCGGGCAATAATTGCGCAGGTCGTATTTGACCGGCGCGTAATTTCCGTGCCATGCGACAACGTCCAGCGGGCTTTGACCGATCCTGGTTTCGTGGAACTGGCCGCACCATTTCATCGTCACGGTGCTGGGCACCTCGCGGTCCTCGAAGGCGGCAACAGGCGTTTTGAAGTCGCGGCGGTTGGCCATGCAGTTGGCTCCGATCGGTCCCCGACTAGGGAGTTCAAATTTTTGCCCGTAGTTTTCGCATACAAACCCGCGTGCAGGGCCTTCAATTACTTCGACACGGTAAACCAGACCACGGGGAATGATCGCAATCTCTTTGGGTTCCAAATCAATGATGCCCAATTCCGTACAGAACCGAAGACGCCCCTCTTGCGGGACAACAAGGAGCTCTGAGTCGGCGGAATAGAAATATGCGTCCTTCATGCTTTGCGTCACAAGATAGACATGGGACGCCATCCCAACTTGCGTGTTCACATCACCCGCAGTGGTCATCGTGTGCATCCCTGTCAGCCATGTCATCGGCTGATCACTATGGGGCAAGGGGTTCCAGCGATACTGACCAAGGCTGGCAACATCATCAATCACATGCGGCGCGGATTTCCAGTAAGGCAACTGGATACGTTGATAGCGACCCGAATGTTTCACCGACGGGCGAATGCGGTAGCACCAAGTGCGTTCATTTTGATGGCTGGGTGCTGTGAAGGCCGTTCCCGACAGCTGTTCGCCATACAAACCATAATTACATTTCTGCGGGCTGTTCATGCCTTGGGGCAGCGCACCGGGCAGAGCTTCGGTTTCAAAATCATTCCCGAACCCCGGCATATAGCCTTCGGTCGTACCGACAGGTGTCTGCGCCACACTCAAGGACGCTGGTGACTGTTTGTTCATGAAATCACTCCTTGAGGTAGATCAAATCGAATCGTTGCAGGTGAAACTATATTTTAGATATTAGTTGAAAATGTAACTATCAATGGAAATCTAACGTGTCAGAAACCGCCCCGAGTGAAAATATCGAAGAATTCGACCTCAAGAACTTCTTACCCTATTTGCTGAACATCGCAGGCGAAGTCACAAGCCGCCGCTTCGAAGAAAGTTACAAAACCGAATACGGCATGAGCCGAACGCAATGGCGGGTGTTGTTTCACTTGGGCCGCTATGGCGACATGACTGCACGCAGCATTTGCGACCGCGCACGAACCCATAAAACCAAGGTAAGCCGCGCGGTTAGTGGCCTTGAAACCATGCGGTTTTTGGAACGCGTCAAAGACCTTGATGATCGCCGTTTTGAAACACTGTCCCTCACGACAAGAGGCTACCAAGCCTACAATACCCTGTGCGGCAAAGCTGGGGAATTTGACCGCGAATTGTCCGCACAGTTCACGTCAGAGGAAAACGCAATTCTGCGCCAATGCCTTCGCCAAATTGCTGAACTGCCAAAGGATATCGAATGATGCCTCCGTTAAACGCGACACGCTCTAAGCTAAGCTAACCGGCCAAGCAAAACGTCGCTAGCTTTTGACGATACCCCGCGCGCACCAGTCATCAAAAATCGCAAGAGCCGTATCGGCAAAAATAGCGTCGTTGATATGCCCTGCAACCTTATGAGCCTCGACGTTGGCAGGCAGTGTCGCTTGCAACTCATTCAAGAACGCATCCAGTCCGTCCTGATCATGCAGATCGCCGCCCTTTCGATCCCATTCACCAAACCCGTGTTCGGCCATCAAGAACGCAATTGGGCCTTTCGCTGTTTGCAGCTGCTCAGAGTGTGCGCGGGCGACGGCGGCGCGTTCGTCGTTGTCCAAAACGATGGACGTGATCAGACGGTTATGGGCGTGGTTAGGATGGTTTGCCCATTTGTCTGGCAGTCCTTGCCACCCCACAATATCGACCAGATCATAGCAACCTGCCGAAACGATTTGCGGTGTGCCGACGATCCCTGCATTGGTCAAACGATCTGCCCCAGCCGAAATGTTGGAGCCGTGGATATGATTGCCCAATTCTTGCGTGCAAAAGTCGAACACGCAGGCAAATGCACCCTGTGCGGCAAGGCTCTCAAACGCCCGCCCCCCCATGCCGGTCGCATGGAACACAGCAACCTCGAACCCGCGTTCTTCCAATGCCGGCTTCAGAGCGACCATGTATGTCAACGCGGTTTTGCCAAGCGATGTCATACCAATCAACGGCTTGGTCAGATCAGGTTTTTCAACAGCGTTTGCCGCGCCAAGAACAGCGCCAGCCGCTTGACTCAGCGACGCCTTGCAAACCGAATTCAGGCCGTAAAGACCGCCAGCCCAAAGGATCATCTGTGTATCTGCGGCCAACCGCTCTGGGGGGATAAGCGGGGAAAATGATACCGTGGATACGATATACTTCGGAACCCCCAAAGGCAGCGCCGATGTCACATCAAGCGCCAGATCGGTTCCCATGGAGCCTCCCAAAACGATCGTCCCGTCGAAACAGCCTTCGCGGTACAGCCGCGCTGCCAAAAGGGCGGCTCCCTTCCCCATGATTTGCATCGCGACGTTTTCGTTCTTGGTCGCGATCGCTTCGGCAATCGAACTGCCGCCCGCCTCGGCCACGTCATGTTTGGAAAAGTCAGTCGGCTTGGTTGGATCGCCCAACACCGACACATCCATTGTCAGGACTTGCCCGCCTTGGTTGCGGATGACGCCAGCCAAATAGTCCAATTCGTCGTCTTTGGTGTCATAAGTTCCGATCACAAGAATGGTTTTGGTGGTCATGAAAGCCTCCTAAAGCTTGATCCAGGCAGTCTTCAGGTTGATGTATTTGTCGATGGCATGCAGGGATTTATCCGCGCCATTGCCTGATTGCCCAACACCGCCCAGCGGCACTGTGCCGTCTGCACCACCATAAGTGTTCACATGCATGACGCCTGTGCGGACATTGCGCACCATGCGGTGCGCGCGGCTCAGGTTTGAAGTCCACACGCCGCCCGCAAGCCCGTAAACGGTGGCATTGGCAATCTTCACGGCTTCCTCATCGGTGGTGAAAGACGTTACACTCAAGACAGGGCCGAACACCTCTTTTTGGGCCAATGTCGCATCGGGGGTGACACCCGTTATGATCGTTGGTGCCATGTAATAGCCACCCGTGTCTTGCAAGATGCGCCCACCACCGGTGACGATTTGCCCACCTTCGGCTTTGGCTGTTTCCACGAAGCCAAGGTTGGCCTGCAACTGCGCATCTGAATTGATCGCGCCGATATGGGTATCCATCCGCAATGGATCACCGACACGCATGGCCTCAGCCGCGTTAGTGACCGCGGCGACGAAATCATCATGAACGGATGCCTCAACCAGCAACCGCGATCCTGCCACGCACACCTGACCGGAATTGCGGAAAATCCCCGCGGCCGCGACTTTCGCAGCCTCGTCCAGATCGGGGGCGTCCGCGAAAATGATGTTGGGGGATTTACCGCCCAACTCCAGATAGACACGCTTCATGTTGGAGCGCGCTGCATACTCCATCAACCGCCGACCCGTGCCGCCTGATCCGGTAAAGACCAAAACATCGACGTCCATCGACAGGCCCAAGGCCTCGCCCACGACTTTGCCCTCGCCTGTCACCGCGTTCAAAACGCCCAGCGGCAATCCCGCCTCAAGCGCCAGGTCAGCCATGCGCATCAACGACAGCGACGCAGCTTCAGACGGCTTCAACACAACCGAATTGCCCATGGCCAACGCCGGCCCCAGTTTCCATGCGCCAATCATCATTGGGAAGTTCCACGGGATGATCGCGCCAACAACGCCAACCGGCTCCTTATGGATCAGGCCCAACACATCGCCAGACGTCGGTGCAATCTCGCCATACAGCTTATCCAAAGCTTCGGCGTAGTAGCGGATGGTCGCCGCTGCTGATCCCGGTTCAGCCTTGATTGCCATACTGATTTCAGTGCCATTGTCGCGCACACCCAACACGGCAAGTTCTAGCGCGTTAGCCTCAATCAGATCGGCCCATTTCATCAGAACTTTCTTGCGCGCGGCAGGCGGCTGTCCGGCCCAACGCCCGTCCTCAAACGCGGCGCGCGCCGAGGCAATCGCGGCCTCCATATCAACGGCCGTGCCCCGCGCAGTGGTCGTCAACACCTGTCCGTCGATGGGCGAAATTATGTCCATCGTGCCACCATCACTGGCCGCAACATGCTTGCCGTCAATCAGGTGCACAAACGGTGCAGCGGGCTGCGCACGAAGCGCGTCGATCTTGGTCTGGTCCATATGTCCTACCGTGTTTGGCTGTCATGCATGTCGTGATCTTCGTCCGGCTGATGGGCACGGAATTCCTTGATCAACGTGCGAAGATGCATGGCAAGTACGAAAACAATGATCGCAAATATGATGAATGCAATCGGGCGCTCGATCATATCGAACGGGGTTTGCAGGCGCGGCAATGCCGAGCGGAGTTTGACCTCCATGATGCCGCCAAGCACTATGCCCAGAATGATCGGAACAATTGGCAGGTTCATGCGTTTCAAAACCAAACCAAGCACGCCAAACCCCGCAGCGATCATGCAATCGGTCAGTGAGTTGCGCAAGGAATAGACACCTACGAACGAAAGCAGCAGGATCATAACGCCAAGCAGGCGCGTCGGGATGCGGATGATTTTGGTGAGCAGGTTGGTCGAGAACAACAAGAACACCATCACAATCACATTTAGCGCGATGAGCGCGAAATAGAGCCCATAGACCAGATCAATATTGTTCTGGAAAAGCTGCGGGCCGGGGATGACGTTATGCACGTAAAACACCGATAGCATCATCGCTGTTAGCGCCTCACCCGGTATGCCAAGCGCCAGCAACGGGATCATCGCGGCGGCAGGCACCGCATTATTTGCGGCTTCGGATGCGATCAACCCCTCAGGGGAGCCTTTGCCAAATTTCTCAGGGTTTTTGGATGTCTTTTGCGCGTAGGTGTAACTCATGAATTGGGCGGTGAATTCGCCAGTGCCAGGGATCATGCCAAGGATCACGCCGAAACCAGATGCGACTGTAGCCACGCGTTTATGCTTGAGGAGTTCTTTGATACCCGCGCTCATTTTCCCGCTGACAGGTTTCGCGTCTGGGCTGGAATCCGGCGCTGTAAGCAAAAAGAACGCCTGGCTGAGCGCGAACAGGCCCAAAACGGCCACAATCAGGTTCACACCCGAACTCAGGAACGAATACCCGAAAGTATAGCGGTGCGTATAGGTGACCGCATCCAAACCCACGGTCTGCAAGAAGATCCCGAACATAGCAAGCATTCCGGCGGCAAAAATCTGCCCCCTGTGCGCCAACACCACAAGGATAATACCCAGCAACGCGGCGAGAAAAATTTCTCGGCTGCCAAACATCGGGGCGATGATCGCCAGCACAGGCGACAGCAAGATCAAGCAGCCGATGCCGAAAATCCCACCCCAGAACGACGCCGAATAGGCCAGCGACACGGCGCGGTGGGCCTCTCCATTTTTGGTCATGGGATAACCCTCATAGGACGTCAGCGCATTGACCGCCGTCCCGGGGGTGTTGATCAAAACCGCAGGGATCGCACCACCATACATGGACGATCCGTAGATCCCCAAAAGCATGGTCAGACCTACAATCGGATCAAGCGAGAACGTCGCTGGCAACAAGATCGCGATGGCAACAGCAGGCCCGACACCGGGTATGGCACCGATAATGACACCGCCGATAGACCCAATAAACAAGGCAATAATCACGTCCCAACGGGTGAGCATTTCGAGGCCAGAAAATATATTTTCCATGTCGCTGGCGTCCGATCAAAAATAGGTCAGCATGATCTGACGCACCCCGTCAGGCAGGTATTCATAGATCAGCCCGGAAGGAAGGTTGACCTGCAGCAAAGTCTTGAACAGAACAACAATGACGACGGCGAATATGGCCGCAGAAATAATGATTAACAGGCGTCGGTATCCAACCCGCAAAGCAAGAGCGACCGCAAAGATAACAGTCGTCAAAAGGTAGCCCGTGTAGGGAACCGTGCTTGCATAGGCGATAAACCACACGGCGTATTCCAAGGCGCAAATCCACAGCCAGACTTCGCGCCAACGCCCTTCGATACGTTCAGATAGGGCCGACCCCAACAAATGAAATCCGGCAAAAACGGCCATGCCACCCAAGGATACAGCGGGCCAAAAGCGCGGCTGCGCGAACAGCTTGTTGCCGGATCGCCACGTCGTTTGATCCATGATCTGCGACAACAGAAAAACCGACGCCAAAAATACAAACCAGGCGAACACAATGTCTCCCGGACGGCGATACCGTTTGAACAAGGTCTGAAGGGTTTTCACACGCGACATGGACGGTTTCCGCTGGGAGGCGTTGCGCGGTCGGGCAACCACAGTGGTTGCCCGACCCGGATTTTGCACAGATCTTATTCGGCCAACATGGCTTCGATAACGGCCATCGTAGCGATGTCCTTTTCAATCTGCATCACGACCTCAGCTGCAGGCTGCCAGTAGATCGAAGCCCCTGTTTCGGCGGCCAATGCCTGCGCGCGATCAGACATCATGGTCTTTTCTGCAACAGCGATGATCTTGTCCTGAACGTCCTGTGGTGTGTCGGCATGAACAAACAGACCGTTCCACAACGACACATCCAAATCAGGCGCCAGTTCTGCAACTGTTGGTGTGTCAGGTGTGAGGTTGATGCGCTCGCTGCCGATGGATGCGAGCACTTTGACGTCGTCGAGGCATGGCAGGATCAGCTGCAATGTGGTGTTGATAACGTCCACATCGCCAGACGCCAAAGTGTTGCAGTCCAGCGCGTCAAAGGCCGCATCAGACGCAAAGGCAAAGCCCATTTCCGAAGCAAGACCAAACGTCACCTGAGTTGGCACCAGGGGCGCACCGAAGTGACCGAGAGCCAAGTCATTTTCTTGTGCATATGCCGCCAGCCCCGCCATGTCATCGTAGGGTGCGTCAGCGCTGGCTGCGATTACGAACGGATATGTCAGGAAGTTGCCGAGTGGCACAAACGGGTCAGGGTTCAGCTCTGGAATGCCGAGCTGAGGGCCGACAACAGGGATTGCGATGATGAATGAACCGATCGTGTAGCCATCAGCGGGGGCATTTGCCACTTCGATAGCGCCGGGAAACGGCCCGCCGCCCCCACCCGGTTTATTCACAACTGCTGTTGGCACCCCGTAGGCTTCGGAAAAATCTTCCGCAATCATACGCGTCAGCACATCCTCAAGATCACCCGGAGGCCACGGTACAACAAATTCGACTGGCTTCTCCGGATATTCTGCCTGTGCAGAGCCTGCAAAAGCCGCGAGCACGAGCGCCATCGCAGTGACTGGTTTTGTAAACTTTGGCATTGTAGTCTCCCTGTAGGTGGTTCATATTTTGAACCGATGTTATTAAAAAACAGCTTGCCCCCGTTCACTTGCATGTGTCAAATTTTTTCTGAAACACAGAAAGGACCGTTCGCAAAATGTCATCTGCGTCCAAAGCACTCGAACTGCTGTCGCTCTTTTCAAAGGCGCAGCCCGAAATCGGCTTGTCGGATATGGGCAAGCTGGCGAAGCGTGACAAAGCGACGACATATCGGCATCTTCAGATTTTAGAAGCCGCTGGTTTTGTTGAGCAAAATGTAACGACCAAGCATTATCGCCTTGGTCCTACCCTTTTGCAGCTTGGCCGCATGAGAGAGGCAACCGTGCCGCGCAAGGCGGGCGCAGAGGCCCCCGTACATACCCTTGCTGATAAAACTGGCGAAACGGCCCACGTTTCGGTTTTGTCGGGCACAAGCTTGTTCGCGCTGGTGTCCTGCGAATCGCCGAAGCACAGCACGCGGGCCGTCATCGATATAACAACATTCCCGCTTCACGCCACGGCATCGGGGTTCTGCGCGCTGGCCTTCGGACCAGAGTGCTTGTTCGACACCGCCTGCAAAAACCTGTCACCCTATACCGATGTCACGCCGACAACGCCGGATATGTTGCAGGCCTTGATCGACGAGGCGCGCGCCACAGGTTTTGCCCGCTCTGAAGGACGTTTCGAGTCTGAAATCCACAGCCTGTCCGCACCGATATTCGATCAAACCGGCGGGTTTTCTGGTGCTGTTTCAGTGGCAAGCGTCGCCTCACGTTTCGCCCCCGAACTCGAACGCATCATCATGACCGAGCTGATCATGGCCAGCCGTGACATCACCAAAAGCTGGGGGGGGATCATCCCACCCTCCGTAGAAATTGCATGGTCAAATTCCATTGCATCCCAAACTGAAGTGGAAACCACATCATGAAAGATTCAAACTTCCTCAAAGAACATAACGGTCGCCTGATGTGGCACCCGATGACGTCACCCAAAGATACCATCGACCAGCCACCAAAGATCATCACTGGATCGCATGGTGTGAACATCACCGATATCGACGGACACAGCGTGGTGGACGGTGTTGGCGGTCTTTGGAATGTAAACTTGGGCTATTCCTGCCAGCCTGTGAAAGATGCAATTGCGGCACAGCTTGACCAATTGCCCTATTACTCCACGTTCCGTGGCACATCCAACGACGCAGCCATTGAGCTCTCCTATGAGCTGAGCGAATTTTTCGCGCCTGATGGTCTGAGCCGCGCGTTCTTCACCTCTGGAGGGTCGGACTCTGTTGAGACCGCGTTACGCCTTGCGCGGCAATATCATAAGTTGCGCGGTGAACCCGGACGCACGAAATTCCTAAGCCTCAAGAAGGGCTACCACGGAACCCATATGGGCGGGGCCTCCGTCAACGGTAACGCTAATTTCCGCACCGCCTATGAGCCGCTGTTGCCCGGCTGCTTCCATATCCCCGCGCCCTATACTTACCGCAACCCTTTCAATGAAACCGACCCTGAAAGGCTAGCGCATTTGTGCGTGCAGGCCCTTGAGGATGAAATCGCATTCCAAGGTGCAAGCACGATTGCCGCGATGATTATGGAACCGATCCTTGGGGCAGGTGGCGTTATTCCACCACACAAGTCCTTCGCACCGATGGTGCAAGAGGTTTGTAACCGCAATGGTATCCTTCTGATCACGGATGAAGTCATCACCGCCTTTGGGCGCACGGGTGCGTGGTCTGGTGCGCGGCTTTGGGGCATCAAGCCCGATATGATGGCCACGGCCAAGGCAATAACGAACGGTTATTTCCCGTTTGGTGCCGTGATGCTGGGCGAGCGGATGATCGAGGTCTTCGAGGGCAACCCATCCGCCAAGATCGGTCACGGTTACACCTATTCCGGCCACCCTGTAGGGGCTGCGGCAGCGCTAGCCTGCTTGACGGAAATCGCCCGCCTGAACGTGGTCGAGAACGCTGCCGCCCGTGGCACGCAATTGTTCGACGGGTGCAAAGCGTTGATGGAAAAGCATGACATCATTGGCGATGTGCGGGGCGGGCACGGGTTGATGACGGCCATTGAGATGGTCAGCGACCGCACCTCCAAAAAGCCCATCGACGCGGGCACCGCCACCACAGTGCAAGAGATCGCATATCAGAATGGTGCGATCGTGCGGGTGTCCGGCGCGAACCTGATCCTGTCACCGCCCTTGATTATCACCGAAGCAGAGACCACCACGATCCTCTCCGCACTCGATGCAGGTTTCTCAGCCATTTGAAGGGCCACGACATGACGCAAGACTATATAGCCCTTATGGGGACCAAAGGCGGGCCTGCCATTCGGCCTGGATCATCCATGCCAACGTCGAACCTGATCTGCCTGAACGGTCATCAGATCGTTTTGGATTGCGGGCTTGGGGTGACAAAGGGGCTTGTCGATCAGGGCATGCAACTTAAGGATCTGTCGCTGATTTTCATCAGCCACCTCCATTCCGATCATTATCTTGAGCTTGGGCCACTGATCCACACGGCGTGGACTGCGGGGCTGAAGACACCCATAGATATCTACGGCCCAGACGGGCTTGCGGACTATTGGACCGGTTTCCTGGCCTCCATGAAGGCCGACATCGACCTGCGCACCGAGGATGAAGGGCGCCCCGACTTACGCGATCTGATCACCTTTCATGTTGTGGACGCAGGCACGGTGATGGAACACGGCGGTATCGCCGTATCTGCCCTGCGCACGCAGCACCCACCCCTGATTGATTGCTTTGCCTACGCGTTCAAAACGACAACCACTCACGTGGTTTTCTCTGGCGACACAGCACCAATTGGAGCGCTTGAAGACTTTGCCCGCGGTGCAGATTTGCTGGTCCACGAAGCCATGTTGGAATCCGCACTGCCTGCCCTGATGGAGCGGGTTGGTAACGGATCGGATAAATTGATGGCGCATTGGCTGCGCTCTCATAGCTTTGCCCATGACGCCGCAAAAACAGCGCAAAACGCGGGCGTAAAACGGCTGGCCCTGTCGCATCTGATCCCGTCTGATGACCCCAGTTATGGTGAGCAAGACTGGCAAGACGCCGTTGCCCCACATTGGGACGGTCCGCTAAGCGTTGGGTACGATGGGATAAGGATAGACCTCTAGAGCGTATCGCGTTTAACTGAATTCAATTGAGCGCGATACGCTTTAAGCAGTCCACAAACAGACGGTACAGCCGCTAGAGACGGTTCACCGCCGCGTGTGAAGCGTGAAAGATGCAAGAAGCGTTAGTCACATCGTCATCGAGTGGACAGATCGCAGTCGCAAATTTCCACGGGCCAAGTAAACTACGAATTCCTGCACTGAATCTACCGCGAGGAGCGGTTGGAGGTCCGTCGCCGCGATTGGCGCAAAGAAGTGACTGATCCGCGGCCCCTGATGGCATGATGCCGAACAAGCGCTGGTATTGGATTGCGTCAGGCCGGTTGACTGAAGGCCATCGCGCCCGGCATGGCGCTCCAGATGGGTTCACAGCCTGGATTTTAAGGCAGAGTCCATACTGTCATAGATCAAGGAAGCGCCCAGCTTGTCTTGCGAACGGGTTCGGGCTTCAAGCACACCGATCCCCCCTTAGCTCACGCATTCAGGCTATTTGCTCGCGCAAGGCGATCACGGCGGCTTGGGTTCGATTTTTTGCGCCCATCTTGTTACAAATGCCCCGCATGTGCATTTTTACAGTCACCTCAGTCATTTGCAAATCGCGGGCGATTTCCTTGTTCGACTGTCCAGCACAAACTTTGCGAAGTACTTTCAGCTCGTTCTGCGACAACCCAAAATTCATGGCCCCGCCGGCCTCTGCTGTACTGTTTAGGAAGGACGACGGGATAAACACTTCGCCCGAGGCAATAAGGCGGATCGTGTTCAACAGAGACTTGAAAGGGAGTGTTTTGGGAATATACCCTCTCGCTCCCTGCTCCAGTGCATCTTTCACATATTCGTCGGTTGTGCTTCCCGAAAAAACAACAATTGCAGTTTCTGGGAATTTTCTGACAAGAGCTCCGAGGCTGCTTATGCCGTCCATGCCAGGCATCTTCACATCCAGCAGGACAACGTCAAAAGCTTTGTTTGCGCTCAAAGCTTCAAGTGCTTCGGGGTAGCTTGATACTGCGGTTATATCGAAATCAGGCTGGGCGTCGATGAACGCACCGATCATGTCGCGCACCAGTTGGTGATCATCCGCAATGAGAATTGAAATACTCGCATTGTGTGGAAAATCGAACATAGCAGCGCTCATTTCTTCAACCTTTCTTGCATTTTCAACCGCTATCTAAATGGGAGCTAAGATTGAAGATAGGCCGAAAATTTTCTCATTAGCCCAAAAGATTTTATCTCTAGGCTTGATTTTGTATCTAAAGATATCTTTAGATTCTTTCGGCAACTATGCAACAAGGCGGAGTATCTTTGCATAATCCTTACGGGGAGACATCACGATGACGGCACGCCCCAGAAATAAGGCACGTGAAACGGTCAACGCCGCGCGGCGCTCGCTTGTGTTGTCGGCACCGCTTCTGATCTTGTCCGGCCACTTACTGCGCGCGCAAGAAACGCCCTTACCCCAACCGGTAGGGCCAGTGACACTGACGATAGACGGCGACATTTCCATCACGAATGGGGGCGGCACTGCGGTATTTGATGACGCAATGCTTGGCGATCTGCCCAGCGTTTCGTTTGAAACCTCGACTGTCTGGACCGATAGCATCAGTACATTTTCAGGGCCGACGCTACGCAGCGTTCTTGACCGTGTCGGAGCAGGGCCGGGCAACATCACCGCCATGGCCATAAACAAATATGAAGCAAGCATTTCGCAAGAATATATTCTTGATAACGCACCCATTATTGCCAACCGTCTGGACGGGGCACCGTTTGGACTCCGTCAAAAAGGCCCCTTGTGGGTCATATTTCCATACGATTCCGATATTACCTTTCGTACCAAAAAAATTTACGCGATGAGCATCTGGCAGTTGGAAAAGCTCACTGTTACCACAGGCTGATCCATGTTTGAGCATACAAGACGTGCGAAATGGTACGACAAAATGGTGCCGAACTGGGCTATTGTAACATGCCTAGTTTTGGTCCCTTTGATGCTAATTTTTCTAGGTTTTTATTATAGCAATCTGAAAAATACGGCAGATGACTTTAAGTATGTAAGGTCTGACAATGGTGCCTGGCCGATTACCCAACTCGAAGTAGACTATCAAAATTTGCGGCTGTCATTGGCACGCGATTTGGCAAATTCGCGCGCCGGAAAAGCCGTTAGCCCAGAAGCAATCAAGCGATCGTTTGACATTTATTATAGCAGGCTGAACGTAAATCGCGCGCTTTATGGGTCGGATTCAAAAGGCCAAGACCACAAGACGCGCTCTATTCTTGAGCGGCTTACAGACCATAGAGATGCCCTTGCGCTCCAGATTGATACGCTAGAGACGCTGAGCGAGACTAATTTAGCGGAGCTTCTGGCACAGGCTGACATCGTAGAAGATGATATACGCAGATACTCGACAATGTCCTTGGCTTTGCTTGTCCAAGAGGCCACCCACGAACGCGATACAATGCTCACGATCATATTTCGCCATGCTGAGCTTCTCTATCTGGTGGTCGCGTTACTTATGGTCAAAATGGCCCTTACCACGCTTGTATACCAGCGTTTAAAAAGCAAGGTGGTGGTCACTGAGCGCACGGCAGAAAGCCTTCAAGGGGTGATCGACGCGTCCCAAGATGCAGTGGTGATCACAAGTGCAAGTGGTCACATTGCGGCTTATAATGCAGCTGCCGAAACCATCTTTGGGTACACGGCAACCGAAGCAATTGGCGCGAAAATGGAAGAGCTCTTCATTCCAGCGCGAACGAGAAACGCACATCTGGAGTGCATAAAGACCTACCTTGAAACGGGCCAAAGCAAGTGGATCAATTCGGGCCGCCATATAATGGCAGTCTGCGATAAAGCCGGCCGCGAATTTTCGGTGGAAGTCACTATTGCCTCAAGCAGGGGCGACCAAGACGAGAAGATCTTTATCAGTGTGTTAAGGGACATATCCCCGCGGATCAATGCCGAAGAAAAGTTGCGCCGCACGGCCGAGATTGCCAAGCGAGACGCAATGGCCAAGCAGCAGTTTCTGGCCGTCATGAGCCACGAAATGCGAACGCCTTTGCAGGGTGTGCTTGCAACGTTCGATCTGTTAGAAACTGACATGACCACACCGGATCAGAAAGACCTTCTAACGCTTGGAAAACGCTCGGGCATGAAGGCGTTGGAGCAGATAAACAACACGCTTGAACTGGCGCGCCTCAGTGACTGCCGTGTGGTGCGACAAAACAATATTATCTCCCCGACCGGGTTGCTGTTCGGTCTTGTTACACTGCTTGAGCCACTGCTTTTGAAAAATGGTAACAAGATCGTCCTCAAGACGGCTCGGGACGTTCCGGTGCGTGTGCTGGGCAACCAATGCCTATTCACATCAGTCTTCGATAACCTTCTGGCAAACGCCAATAAATTCACAAAAATGGCCAAATCACCGTTTGCGTTGATATGGTCGAGATCGACGGCAAGGCAGATGTTCAAATTGCCGTCAAAGATACAGGCATCGGGATTGACCCCGCAAAGCTGACCAGCATCTTTGACGATTTCTCGACCGGAGACGCTGGCTATGCCCGTGTTTCTGAAGGAACAGGCCTTGGGCTAGGGATCGTCAAACGGGCCGCCGAAAAAATGGGTGGGGAAATCACGGTTGAAAGCGTTTTGGGGAAAGGGAGTGTCTTTACGTTTCGGTGTCGCTTCGATGCCGCCCCCGACGACGTAAGCGGCCCCGAGCCGGTACCATCGGCCAAAGCAGACGGTAACAAAGCGTCTGAAGTCAAGCCATTGGTGCTTGTGGTGGATGACAATGAGACGAACCGCACTTTGATCGGACATATGCTTAAGCGACTGGGCTGCGACTTTGAGCTGGCTGAAGACGGAATGCAAGCGGTCGAGAAATGCCGCGACACTTCGTATGATTTGATCCTGATGGATGTCAGTATGCCAAAGATGGACGGCTTTGAGGCCGCGTCAGCCATCTATGAAGTCGGTCTGATGCAGGGGTACATGGTATGTCTGACAGCACATGCGTCTGATGAAATCCGCACCGCTGTCCAGCACGCAGGCATGAACGAAATGATGATAAAACCGGTCCGGCTTGAGATGATGCAAGAACTTTTGCAGCGCTCGGTTTTTGCGCGCGATAGACAGGGTGATTGCCAGACGGCTGATACTGTTCACAACCCCATCGACGATCTGATTGAGACTCTCGGCGAGGATAATCTAAGAGATCTAATCGACCAGTTTGTCGATGATACCCGCGCCGAGCTTAGCAGATTACGCGATCTGCTCGTCGCAGGAGATACCTCCGAAGCGGCCACGATCCTGCATAACATCAATGGCAACGCGGGCATGATAGGCGCTCTATCGCTAAGCGCGCTATGTGCCGATCTTGAGGCCGCCGCAACCACAGGAGGGCCAGACTTGACTGTAACCGATCTGGACAAGTGCGATGCCTTGCTGGAGGCGTTTCTCACAGACCTAAGATCGCGGGGCATGGGCAGGCGGCAAAAATCCAGCGCCTGAAGCAAAACGCGGCCCTACATATACCGATCGTCACTACTTGATGCGGTTACAACGTAAGCAAATAAATAGCATTTTAAATTGCAACTGTTGATAAAAGGCGAACGTCATTCAAACTATATTTTCCGAAACGGTCTGCTAACTAAAGGCTTCTGCTGGTACTTTGATTTGCCCGTCATTCAGATCAAAATCGCGGGGTGGACGCCCTATGATATCTTTCAGGGCGTCAAGTTCGATGAAGTGGTCTGCCTGCCGCCGCAGATCATCAGATGCCATCGCGGGGGAAGTTTTGACGGTCGAAACGATAGACACCCGCCGCCCCATGCGCTGCAAACACGCCACAAGAGACCGGAAATCTCCATTTCCCGAAAAAAGAACGACATGGTCAACATGTGGAGCGATTTCGACGGCATCGACGGCCAGCTCCACGTCTATGTTCCCTTTAATCTTTCGCTGACCAGCCCCATCGACGAATTCGCGGGCGGGTTTCGTGTGTACCGAGAAACCATTATATTGCAGCCAGTCCAAAAGAGGTTGAACTGGAACGAAATCATCTTGCTCAAGCAAGGTCGTGTAGTAGCGCAGAGATAAGAGCCGGCCTCTTCGGGCGAACTCGTTGCGCAACAATTTATAGTCAATATCAAAGCCTAGTGCTTTAGACGTCGAAAACAGATTTGGCCCATCAATGAAAATCGCCAGCCGCTCATCTTTATAAAACATGACTTCTCCAATTACGTTTTACTCAAAGCTCAAGGCTACCGGTCATCCCGGTAGACCCTCGGGGTAGGTGCTTCTTGGGAACTGCAGGCACGGCTCCGACTGCGATGGCGTGATCGAGGCAGTCCAATCGCGGTTATTGGCGTCAGCAGCTTGCAGCGCTATCTTCAAACGCTCACTACTTACCGGGGCGCGTAGAGTAACATCACCAACTTGTTTGCGATGTCCACCAAGATCATCATTCAGCACAACCGAAGAGACCATCAGGACCCGCACAGTTGGGAATGAAGTGCGAAACGTCATGAGCGTATCAACTGCCCTATCGACCGAGTCGAACGCATCAATGTTGATGACAATATGGCTGAAGGTATTAGACACTTCGGTCAATTGCGCGATATCTTCGGCACTGCAGGAGGTTGCACAAGATTCTACAGATGCATCACGCAACATCTGCATCATCCTTGTCGCTTCAGTCCGCGTAAAGCCAATAATGCAGGCAGAGCCACGCAAATCGGTTGAGCTTGGGTCCGCGTCCCACTGGTGACTCTTAGACGATGCATGATCTGAATTGCCCAATCCCAGCCAGCGCACAAGACGGCTCGGCTTTTTGTTGGCGGGATGGGGTGATTTTTCGTCCGCACCAGGAAAAGGAATTACTTTGAAGGCTGTCATGCAATCACCCTTCGATTGAAACAAAAGAAATGCCGGCAGCCACAAGCACATCACGGGCATCGTTGAATTCTAAATACTCAAAGTCATCGGGGTCCGGACAATGCGGCGCGAAGCCTGTCAAAACGCAAACCGCAGCCTCTGGATAGCTTGCGCGCATCGCATTTATTTTTCCTGCCCAATTATCCTGCTCCCAACTTTGCGAATCGAGGATAATCAGTGGAGTTTCGCCCAGATCATGCCGATCGAGGCCGGTGAAAACCGTCAGGCCCAATGCTTGCAAAATAGATCGCCAGCGCGTCAGATCCGAATTAAGGCCACTTAGATAGTAGACGTCCCTATCCTCAATGGCCCAGAAGCCACCGGATACCATAGCACATCGCGCCACCATGGTCTGGGGTACACATTCAGGGTCTGACATATTAGAGGTCGAATGGTCTAACACAGCCTCCTCCAATCTTAGCTCCCAAGGAAAATCTTCTACGGTTATTGAAAACTTAATGTCAATTTGACCTTGTTGAAGCGCACGGAGAACCCCGTCTTAAGTGCGAAAGCGGGCCAACAGATGAGATGGGGTCTACGAAGATTTAAATTTATATCTAACGATACAAGTTTTTATCCTTCTGTTAATCGAGCGGCATTAACAGCTCTACCCTTGGCCAGTACGTGCTTGGCCAAGTCTACGCCTAAAACGCATATTTCTAACTGCCTTAATTTCGTTTTCGTAATGTCGGTGATTTGTGAGCCCTCAATACCTATTAGCTCTTATGGAAACTTTATTTGCGAGATTCTTTTACTGCTCTTTTAGCTGACTTGGCGCAGGCGCGCTCACATGGTCGCTTCGTGTCCACCCGCACCTTGCCCACATAAGCCTCCCTTCAGTCGACATACGCATCCGGGTTAATCCAGGCCTTAAGGCAGATGCCAGAAACCGCTTTACCTCTTCGCTGCTATTATTAGTGAGCGCCTTCTGCGCGTCTTTAAAACTTATACCCTTAAGGTATTTCTATCCCTCCCTCAGCTGGAGAATTCTTAACCGAAAACACTAGCCGTAAAAGAAGACGCTCTCAGGGATAACAACAGGGAATTTAACAAATGACTGAAGAGGTTATTATGTCTTATGACGCCAAGCTTATCTTATGATCATATTTTTCATATAAGCTTTATATAAAAATCAATAAATCAATCTCTCACCCAATGAAGATGCTAATCTTCCATGCGACAATGTTACTGCAAAATATCAGCGGAGAGGCCTCACAATGCGTAGACGGTACGTGCCAATTACCGAAGATCCTAGAGAGGATGCATTTGATTATGATCCAAGCACCTCCGTCGTCGGCTTCTCCGTTCATAGTGACGCCGAGTTTTTTTGTATCTCTGATGACGACAATATTCGCAAGATGAGCAGTTGGTGGATAATTCCACTTCTGTTTTTCAGTATATTAATATGGCTCTTCATTCTTAACGAGGTGTTTTCCTGGCTGCCGTCGTGACCCTCGCGTACGATCGGACAATAGCAAAAGGAGCACTACTTTAAATCTTGGTTTATTGATGGTTGAATGCACTCACAAAGAGACTCATCCTATTCACCAACGGCTTCCTCAAATACCACCCGACCTGGCGGTTTTCCCGCCGTTTCCGGATCGCATTAGACGTAAGCTCAATCGCATTGTCGCTGACCACCACGTAGGGATATCCACGCATCCCAGAGATCCACCCAGTACACGAGTAACATGAGCACCCAAGAGGGGCGTAATCAACCACAGCAGCAGCAAGGTATTCTCGCTTCAGCAGGATATGAGTCCTCGATATCTGGGAAGCATGTCAATGCGATCAAGCGATCTGACGGCGAAGAATATGAAATCCAAACCTGCAAGCTCTCGTTATGAATGAGGACCCCTCAGGAGCCGGTCATCCCAAATCTTGCGGGGCAAGCAAACTTTTCAAGCCTGCGCCATACAATGCCCCCCAACACAACCAGACCTTTTTTCTTAGCGCGTTGCCGGAGCCTCCGGATCTTAACGTTAAACGCAAAAAGCACCCCACGGGGCTCTAGGCCTTGATATATTGCATTATTGCTGGTGACCGAAGGGCGCGCACCGTTGCTCACCCATTATTTTTTTCAATTTCGACAATTTCCCAAAGTGGCCCTGCTCAAAGATCTAAACCCGTTTCCTTGGCGGCCTCGAACTGCGACAGGAAAACCTGTCCTGTCAACTGCTCCAGAAAATGCCCTCGCTTCAGGCGGTCCATCACCGGGCCTTTGACTTCGGAGAGGTGCAGCTGGACATCCATTTCGCGCAGCCGCTCGTTGATCGCCTCGAGCGACTCTAGTGCGCTCAGGTCGATTTCGTTGATTGCGGAGCATTGCAGGATCACATGGCGGATATTTTTATCACCCGCCACGCGGTTGTGGATTTTATCCTCGAGGAAGCGGGCATTCGCAAAATAAAGGCTTTCATCCACGCGCAACGTCACAATGGTTGGATCAGTGATCACATCGTGGCGCAGGATATTGCGATAGTGCTCTGTACCAGGAACTTGTCCGACTTCGGCGATGTGGGGCTTGGATGATTTATAGAGATGCAGCAAGATCGACAAGCCGACACCCGCCGACACACCCGCCTCTACGCCCAGCGCGAGGGTCATCAGGATCGTAGCGAGGACTGCCGAAAAGTCAGCCTTGGAATAGGCCCAGCTGCGTTTCAGAATTGAGAAGTCCACAAGGCTGAGGACGGCGACGATGATAGTGGCAGCCAAAGTCGCTTTGGGCAGAAAGAAGATCAAAGGCGTGAGAGCAAGCGCCGCAATCGCCAAGCCGATAGCAGTGAATGCGCCTGCGGCGGGGGTCTCGGCACCCGCGTCAAAGTTCACGACCGACCGTGAGAAGCCGCCAGTCACCGGAAAGCCGCCCGTCAGGGACGCGCCGATATTTGCGGTACCAAGGCCAATCAATTCCTGATCCGGATCAATCCGCTGCCGTTTCTTGGCCGCAAGGGTTTGTGCCACCGAAATGGATTCTACAAAACCAATGATCGAAATCAGAAACGCGGGTAAAAGAAGTTGCCCCAACAGATCTGGAGAAAACGACGGGAGCGTCAGAGGCGGCAGGCTTTGCGGGACCTCCCCGACGATTGCGACACCGTTATCGGCGAGACCGAGGCCCCAGACAGCAAGGGTCGTGGCAACGACGACAAAGACAGGGCCGATCTTCACCAAAATACCAGTCAGGCCGGACGGTACGCCGAGGCGAACAAGCAACGGCTTCAAACCTTTGCGCACCCAGAACAGAAACCCTGTAGCAAGCACGCCGATGATCGCAGTGATCCAGTTGACCTCAGACAGGTGCGCACCAAGGGAAAGGATCAGCTCCAACAGATTATGCCCATGCGCATCAATCCCGAGGATATGTTTTAACTGGCTGACGGCGATGATGATGCCAGACGCGGTGATAAAACCTGCGATCACCGGATGCGACAGGAAATTCGCGATAAACCCGAGGCGAAACAGCCCCATGGCCAATAGCATAACGCCCGATAAGCCTGCCAGTGACAGGGCGGCAATTACATAGCCCATAGTGCCCTGTTCGACAATATTGTTCAGCGCTGCGGCGGTCATCAGGGATACGACGGCGACGGGGCCGACCGCCAGTGCGCGGCTGGTTCCGAACACCGCATAAAGCATAATTGGGACGATGGACGCGTAGAGCCCTGCCTCCGGTGGGAGACCGGCGAGCAGGGCGTAAGCGAGCGATTGCGGGATCAACATGATCGTCACGATCAAGGCGGCGACAAGGTCACCCGACAATGCAGAACGATTGTAGTCTCGCCCCCACTTGAGGATGGGCAGATACCGCGCCAGATCGTTTTTCATTCGGTTCTCAGATGCTTAGGGCCCTCTGCAACACGTGCAAAAGACAAGGTTTGCGTCAGTTAGCAGTGAGTTTCTCTGGCTTGGCCATCCACTCGCGCCCCTTTAGCATGCCTTTCCAATAGATCGGTGGCAGCATCTTTTCCTTGAGGAACCACGCCGCGCGGCTGGGTTTTGTCCCGTCGATGACAGCCTTGGGAAAGCTGGGCAGTATCACGCCACCATAACCGAACTCGGCCAGAACAATCTTGCCGCGCTCAACCGTTAGCGGGCAAGACCCATAGCCATTGTATTGCGCGGAAGGTGCTTTGCCTCGGATATCGTTGATGATGTTTTCGGCGACGACGGGTGCCTGTATCCGGGCGGCAGCCATCGTTTTGGCGTTTGGCGCATTCATCACATCGCCCAGCGACCAGATATTGTCATAGGTCTTGTGGCGCAGGGTCGTCTGATCGACGTCGATCCAACCCGCCGCATCCGCAAGGGGCGAGACGCGGATAAAATCGGGTGCAGTTTGCGGCGGACACACGTGCATCATGTCGAATTCCATCTCGATGCGCTCAACAGCAGTGTCGGGCTTGGCCACATCGAACCACGCTTTTTTCGCCGCGCCATCAACGGCCACCAGATTGTGGAAAAAGTTCAGATGCGCGCCGTATTTTTTGACGTATTCCATCAAGGCAGGCACATAGTCTTTGACCCCGAACAACACGCCGCCCGCGTTGTTGAATTGAATGTCGACGTCTTTCAAAACACCACGCCGATGCCACGCGTCACCAGACAAATACATCGCCTTTTGTGGCGCACCGGCGCATTTGATCGGCATCGGGGGCTGCGTGAAGATTGCGCGGCCTTGCTTCATGCGCTCAACCAACTGCCATGTATAAGGGGCCAGATCATAGCGGTAGTTGGAGGTGACACCGTTATGGCCAAGCGTCTCGACAAGGCCTTCGACCTTGTTCCAATCCAGCTTGATGCCCGGACAGACGATCAGGCGGTCATATTTCACGACGCGGCACCCGTCGAGGATCACAGCGTTGTTTTCAGGCTCGAAAGCGGCAACAGCGGATTTGATCCAATGCACGCCTTTCGGGATCAACGACCCCATAGTGCGCGCAGTTTGCTCAGCATTGAAAATGCCGCCGCCCACCATTGTCCAACCGGGTTGGTAATAATGGATGTCCGCCGGATCAATGATCGCGATCTCAAGGCCCGGTTTGCGTGATTTCAGGCTGGCCGCGGCGGCAATGCCCCCTGCACCCGCGCCGACAATCACAACTGCGTAGCTTGCATCGCCGGTGTCAGTTGGTGTTTTGCCACCATTGACGATCCGGCGCACAACACCGACCATATCATATCCTGCGGCCTTGGTCGCCGCGAGTATATCGGCAAGGCTGCGCTGCTCGGATTGAGCCAACGACCAAAGCGTGGCCGAGCGTGTGCCGGTACGGCAATAGGCCAGCACTGGGCCGGGCAATTCAGTGAGAGCTGCGTCGAACGCGGTCGCGTCTTCGTCTCTCACCTTGCCAGACACGATTGGAAGGAAGGACGCTTCCAGACCGAGCTCACGTGCGGCCTTTGCGATTTCATCAAAGTTGGGTTGATCGACCCCTTCCCCGTCTGGACGGTTGCAAATAATGGCGCGAAATCCCGCGTCCTTGATCGCTTTGAGATCGTCAGGCATGATCTGCGCGCTGACTGAAAGGCCAGCCGTGAGTGCTTTGGTTTCCATAGTCGGTTTTCCCTTTAGATACCGTTGACCGGTACTTTCAGCATTTTGTTTCCATCGGCATCTGTCGGAATTTCGCCCGCCCGCATGTTCACCTGCAAAGACGGGATGATCAGTTTGGGCATGTCGAGGGTTGCATCACGCTCGGTTCGAAACTTGATGAAATCTTCGCGGGTTTTGCTGCCACCCACGTGGATGTTATCGGCTTTTTGGGCTGCCACGGTGGTTTCCCACTCTATCGCGCGGCCGTTGGGGCCATAGTCGTGGCACATGAACAGGCGCGTCTCGTCAGGCAGTGAGAGAACCTTCATAATGCTGTCATAGAGCTCGCTCGCACTACCGCCGGGGAAATCACACCGCGCCGACCCGCCGTCGGGCATAAACAATGTATCGCCCGCAAAGGCAGCATCGCCCACCACATGCACCATGCACGCCGGGGTATGGCCGGGCGTATACATCGCAAAGGCTTGCATTCCGCCAATCATATAGGTGTCGCCATCCTTGAACAGCGCGTCAAATTGGGACCCATCCCGCTGAAATTCGGTGCCTTCGTTGAAGACTTTTCCGAAGGTTTCCTGAACCACCAAGATTTTCTCACCAACGCCGATTTTACCGCCCAGCTTGTCCTGAATATAAGGGGCGGCACTTAGATGGTCGGCGTGAACATGGGTCTCGATAATCCAGTCCAACATCAGGCCACGCGACTGAATTTCAGCTATCAGCCGATCGGCAGCCTCATAGGTGATCCGGCCCGCCGCGTAATCAATATCCATGACGCTGTCGATGATCGCACAATGAGCACTGTTCGGGTCTTTCACGATATAAGTGATCGTGTTGGTCGCCTCGTCGAAATGGGCGGAAACGTCGGGTTTAACGGACATATTAACTGGATAGGTCATCTGGGTTTCTCCTTCGGTTTAAG
This sequence comes from Roseovarius carneus, assembly GCF_020141465.1. Lineage (NCBI taxonomy): Bacteria > Pseudomonadati > Pseudomonadota > Alphaproteobacteria > Rhodobacterales > Roseobacteraceae > Roseovarius > Roseovarius carneus. The sequence goes on from NZ_JAHSPD010000001.1 coordinate 749,902, forward strand.
CTTGGGCGCTTGCGCGTTTGGTAAGTGTCGCCTGCAAGACCTTGGCAACACAGATGCCCACGATCAGTGCTGCGACAAAAATGAAAACTTGGCTGTGGCCTGTGCCGAGCGCGGGCAGCGCGCCACCGGGGCAAAAGCCTGCGATGCCCCAGCCGATACCGAACAGGGCCGATCCACAGATCAACATCGGGTCAAGATCGCGCCGCGTGGGCAGTTGAAAGCTGGCGGACATCATGGGCGCAGGGCGCTTCAGAACGAAACGGTAGCCTAGTGCCGTCACGATCAATGCGCCGCCCATGACGAATGCAAGGCTTGGGTCCCACGTACCCGCGACGTCGAAAAAGTTGATGACTTTGGCCGGATTGGCCATGCCGGAGACCGCAATACCCACACCAAAGATCAGGCCGATAAAGTACGTAAGGATCAATCGCATCGGTCAGGCCCCCAGAATATGGCGGATCACGTAAACCGTGAGCCCCATGGTGATCATAAAGGTGAGGGTCGCCGCGATGGAGCGGGGTGACAGGCGTGCCATGCCGCACACCCCGTGACCGGACGTGCAGCCCGCCCCGAACGTCACACCAATCCCGACGATAAACCCGCCGATGACCAGCATGGTGGTCGACACCGGCACCTGCACTGCAGGCATTTGACCTGTAAGGACCAGCACCACTGCCGGCCCCGAAATCATGCCCGCCAAAACCGCCGCGCGCCACGACCAGTCAAGCAGACTTACCGGTTGTAACAGACCCGCCAGAATTCCGGTGGCCCCCATGACGCGCCCCAGCGTGACCATCAAGAGAACCGCCGCGAGGCCAATCAAGGCCCCGCCACCAAGCGATTGAAACAGTGTGAATGCAGTCTCAAACATTACAGCTTGCAGGTGCGGATGCCAAAGATGCGGTACATCGGGCAGAATTTCATGGCGGATGTGCCAATCATGACAAAGCCGACGATGACGCTGATGATCGTTGCTGCGCCGCCCTCAAACACACCAAAGCCACTCATGAAGGGGGCAGCCAGCAAAACGATGCCAAGGACAAGCCGAAGTACACGGTCGATTTTTCCAAGATTCGCAGTCATTTTTGTATCTCCTGTTTAAGCTATATTCAGGATAGTTCTTTGAGGGACATACTCTTGGTGACATTGTCACCAAACATTCAAAAATTATGAGGCGTTGTGATCTGCCAGTTGCTGAAGCTGCATACGGTCCAGCAGGCTGACGCTACCGCGGGCTTGTGCGATCCATCCACGCCGCTGGAATTCCTGCAACTGGCGCGAGATAACTTCGCGTGCCGTGCCAAGTTCGACCGAGAGCTTCTGGTGTGTCGTGGCTACCATATCCGCACCGCCTGAAAGTTTGATAAGTTTGTCGGCAAGGCGCACATCGAGACGCTGAAACGCGACCTCGTCGATCATCAAAAACAGGTCTGTGATCCTCTTGGAAAACGCAGCAAATACGAAATCTCGAAACGGTTTTGACCCTGACACCAGATCATCAAATACTCCGCGTGGAATGGCAGCGGCGTCGACGGGTGTTTCCGTAATGCCCTCAGCCGAGTAAGCATCATAAGCCAGCAAACACGCCGTGGTCAGCACACAGCTTTGCCCCGCCTCGATCCGGTAGAGGACGATTTCGTGCCCTGTGTCGGACACTTGTTGCACACGCACAGTTCCATCCAAAAGGAACAACATATTTTCCGGTGAATTGCCGGGGCCAAAGATAGTCGTGTCTTTAGGGACTGTCACAATCGTGCTACGCGTCAAAAGGAGTTGCTTGGTGGGCGCATCAAGCCGCGATAACCCGGGAAACCACTCAACCCATTGCGCCTTATCCGTCATTGCGCCACTTTCTCAAATCTCGGCACTTCCAAAGGTGCAATGCGATCCATCAACTGAGCCCGATTGGCGGCAATGTCGGCAACTGTCAGATCATCCAGCACGGCCATGAAGGCGGCTGTCGCTTCTTGCACCTTCTTTGACAAAACGCAGATACCAATCAGCGGGCAGGTGTTCTTTTCAGGATTGAAACACTCGACCACATCCAGTGGGCCCTCGGTAATACGCACCACATCACCGATCACAATCTCATCCGCCGGACGGGCAAGACGGAATCCGCCATTACGCCCCCGAACGGTTTCCAGATATCCGGCCCGGCCCAACTCGTGGACGATCTTCATGATGTGGGGGCGCGACAGATTATGGATTTTCGCCACATCATCAATCCGCACAAGGTTGGGCGACTTCAGAGCTGCAAGCTGCAAAGAGCGCATAGCGTAGTTCGTGTAGCTTGTCAGTTTCATACATGTATCCTCTGCCCCAATCAAAGATACATTAAAAGTATTGCTTTTGCAAACACCTTCACTTAACAGGTCCTCTATAAAACCACTATTTCAAATGTAGGATATGTGAAAATGAGCCTTCGAATCGGCGATACCGCCCCCGACTTCCATGCGGACACCACCACTGGCCCTATTCAATTTCATGATTGGATCGGCGCAGATTGGGCATTCTTCTTTAGCCACCCCGCAGATTTTACACCTGTTTGCACAACAGAAATGGGCCGGACCGCACAACTCGCTGAACAGTTTGCCGCGCGCGGAGTCAAGCCAATTGGCCTGTCAACCGACACTGTGGCCGAGCATGTAAAATGGATCGCGGATGTGAACGACACGCAGAACACAAACCTTGTGTTCCCGATTGTCGCCGACGCTGATCTGGGCATCGCCAAGCTCTATGACATGATCCACCCCAGCGAGAGCGAGACTGCCGCAGTGCGCTCGGTCTTCATCATTGATCCCAATAAAAAGATCCGCCTGACAATGACCTACCCAATGAGCGTGGGCCGTAATTTTGACGAAATCCTGCGGGTTATTGATGCATTGCAAACAAGCGACACACGCCACATTGCAACGCCCGCAGATTGGGTGCCGGGACAAGATGTCATCATCCCTCCATCAATCAGCGATGCAGATGCAAAAGCTGCATTCCCACAAGGTTTTCGAACCATCCGCCCATATTTGCGCACCGTAAAACTCTAACTCAACCATTCCTTATCGGATGGAGGCATCCATGTTCGACAGCTTCACCGCAGAGACTTTGGCACGCATGCAATTTGCATTTACAGTGTCGTTTCATATCATCTTCCCTGCGTTTTCGATCGGTCTTGCCAGCTACCTCGCGGTGCTGAACGGGCTGTGGTTGAAAACACGGGACGAGACGTATCTGGCGCTGTTCAATTACTGGAAGAAAATCTTTGCCGTGGCGTTCGGCATGGGTGTCGTTTCGGGCATTGTGATGTCCTATCAATTCGGCACCAACTGGTCCGTCTTCTCGGATAAAACAGGACCAATCCTTGGGCCACTCATGGCCTATGAAGTTCTGTCGGCCTTCTTCCTTGAGGCAGGATTTCTGGGCATCATGCTGTTCGGTCGCGCGCGTGTGGGTGACAGGCTGCATATGTTTGCCACCGCAATGGTGGCCTTTGGTACGCTTATGTCCGCTACATGGATTTTGTCGGTCAATTCCTGGATGCAAACCCCTGTCGGCTACGGCATCAACGCACTTGGTCAATTCGTGCCCGAGGACTGGTGGCAGATCGTATTTAACCCGTCCTTCCCCTACCGCTTGACCCATATGGTTCTGGCCGCATACCTCACCACCGCGCTCGTTGTGGGCGGTGTCGGCGCGCTGCACCTGTTGCGCCGCAAGGATGACGCGCCGGCACGGCGGATGTTTTCGATGGCGATGTGGATGCTGATCATCGTGGCACCACTCCAAATTCTGGCAGGCGATTTCCACGGCATCAATACGCTGGAACACCAACCCGCAAAAGTCATGGCGATGGAAGGGCACTATGATAGCCACCCCGATGGCGCGCCACTCATCCTGTTTGGTATTCCAAACGCCAAGGACAAGCGCATTGATTACGCGATCGAGATTCCAAATCTCTCCAGCCTCGTCCTGAAACACGACTGGAACGCGCCGCTTGATGGCCTCGACACGGTCCCCGACGCAGATGAGCCGCCCGTCGCAATCGTTTTCTGGAGCTTTCGTGTCATGGTTGGCCTCGGCTTTGCCATGCTGGGCCTTGGCGCATGGAGCCTTTGGCGCCGCATACGCGGGCGGCTTTACGAGGATCGCTGGCTCCACCGCGCCGCAATCGCGATGGGACCGATGGGCTTTGTGGCCGTCCTCGCAGGCTGGATCACAACAGAGGTCGGGCGCCAGCCGTTTACTGTCTACGGCCTGCTGCGCACATCAGACAGCCTCGCGCCCGTTGCGGCCCCCGCTGTCGCCGCATCGCTGATTGCATTCATCGTCGTCTACTTCTTCGTGTTTGGTGCAGGCACGTTCTATCTACTGCGCATGATGAATGCTGCTGTTGGAATCCCTGACCCCGTGCTCAAGGACGGCCCGATCAGAACCGCAGGCATCACGCCAATCATGCAAACCAGCCCTGATGCAACCCCCGGCGAATAAGGAGCCATACAATGTTTGAACTTTCATTTATTTGGGCTGGGATCATCGCATTTGCAGTTCTGACTTATGTGATCCTCGATGGATTTGACCTTGGGGTCGGCATCCTTTTCCCGCTCGCTGACGGAGAGCGGGAAAAGGCCACCATGATGAACTCGATCGCCCCAATCTGGGACGGCAACGAGACCTGGTTGGTACTGGGCGGAGGGGGCCTGTTTGCCGTCTTCCCACTGGCCTATGCGGTCATCATGCCCGCACTTTACATGCCAGTCATCCTGATGCTCCTGGCGCTGATTTTCCGTGGCGTTGCATTCGAATACCGTTGGCGGACAGAGCGCTGGAAGCCCGTCTGGGATGTAGCGTTTTTCGGTGGTTCACTCGTTGCAGCGTTCATGCAGGGCATCGCGCTGGGCGCACTGGTGCAGGGGATCGAAGTTGCGGACCGCGCGTATGCGGGGGGCTGGTGGGACTGGTTGAGTGTGTTTTCCTTACTGACCGGCGTGGCCGTCATCGTCGGATATGCCCTGCTTGGTTCAACGTGGATCATCCTGAAAACCGAAGGCCCTTTGCAACGTCGGATGCAAAACTATGCATGGTATCTTGGGGCGGGCACGCTGGTCTTTATCGCCCTTGTCAGCCTCCTCACCCCGCTTCAGGACCCCGAGTATTTTCAACGCTGGCTGAACCTTCCCGGTAGTATCTTGAGCGTTCTTATGCCCGGAGCCGTTATCGCGGCCGCATGGGCGCTGTTCACCGGGCTGAATGCAGGCAAAGACGGGCAGCCGTTTCTCGCAGCACTCAGCATATTCGTGCTGTGTTTTATCGGGATCGGCATCAGTTTCTATCCCAATATTGTGCCCCCGAGCCTCACCATCAAAGAGGCTGCCGCCCCGGATGAGAGCCTTTGGTTTGCACTGGTCGGAACACTCGTTCTGGTCCCCATGATCCTTGCCTATACCGCCTACGCCTACTGGGTCTTTCGCGGCAAAATCGATCCCGAAGAGGGGTATCATTGATGGCTTATACAACGGTGCGAAAACTCGGATGGTTCATTGCAATCTGGCTCGCAAGCATCGCAACCCTCGGGGTCGTCGCCTATGCAATCCGATGGGCCATTCACACCTGATTTCTTCAACCCAACCAAGGAGTATAACATGCGTATCTTGAGAACTTTTGCAGCCGCGGCACTGTCGCTCGGCATCACAAGCGCGGCTCATGCGGAGGATCCCAACAAACTGATCACGATCCTGACCTCGGCGGAGCCACAAACACAATTGATGGCGATGGTCCTCACGATGAACGCCATAAACGCGGGCGCAGAGGCAAAGATATTACTCTGCGGTCCAGCCGGTGACATCGCACTCGCCGACGCGCCCGCCTCCGCGACAGCAGGCCAGCCCCCCAAAGACGCCAGTCCGCAAGGTTTGATGAAAATGCTGATGGCTCAAAAGAACCTGAAGGTTCAGGTTTGTGCGATCTATCTACCCGGCAAAGGCGTAGATGCTTCTGTGCTTATTGAAGGTGTCACCGCTGCCGCGCCGGACGCAATGGGGGCCGATATTGTGAGCGCCAACACAACGATCATGAGCTTCTAACGAATTTGGGCGCGCTGACCTGCTCCCCTTAAAAATCTGGTACTTTGAGTCAGCTTGTTGTCGAACGAGGAGACAGACGATGAAGAGAAGCCGTTTTAGTGAAGAGCAGATCACTGGGATATTGAGGGAGCATCAGGCGGCGCTTGGTGCAAAGGAGCTGTGCCGCAAGCATGGCATCAGCGATGTAACCTTTTACAAATGGCGGTCCAAGTATGGCGGCATGGAAGTGTCCTATGCGAGGAATCTGAAGGTTCTTGAGGCGGAGAATGCCAAGCTGAAGACGTTGCTGGCTGAGCACATGATGCACTGCACGGCAGGGTATCGCGTAGCGATATCTCGAGAGTGGATGTGTCGACGTTGAAAGAGATACTGGGGAAAAATTTTGAGGCCCAGATCGCGACGCGATGCTGCGGCCTGAGCCGTGAAAGAAAAGCGATATACCCAAAAGCGAGCCTCTGCATTGGCGGGTATCGATCCGCGTGTTTATCGCCGCACATCCAAGCGCCCTGCGGGCACTGAGCTGCGCAGTCGTTTGAAAGAACTGTCGTCTGAACGGCGGCGATTTGACTATCGCCGTCTGCACATAGTGCTGAAGCGTGAAGGCTAGCAGGTGAACTGGAAGAAGCTGTACCCGATTTATCGCGAAGAAGGCTTGACCGTCCGTAAACGGGGCGGGCGCAAGCGTGCAGTGGGCACCAGAACACCGATGACGATCCCGCAGGGGCCGAAGCAACAGTGGAGCTTAGACTTTGTGTCAGCAGCCTGTCGTGTGGTCGTCGGTTCCGGACCCTGAACGTGATCGACGACTTCCACCGTGAATTGGGCTGGATCGCTGAAATGCGCGGATACCCCTGCATGGTGGCCAGTGGCAACGGCACAGAACTGACTTCGGACGCCATCCTGAAGTGGCAGGAAGACCAAAACCTGAACAGAGCTAACCTAAATCAGCAGACTCAAAGGGGAACAGGTTAAGGGCATTACTGGGGACGACGCGACGCGGCGCATGGGGGTGGTCTCGAGGCAACGCGTCACCTGCAGCCTCACAAGAAAGCGCAGCTATGACCGATGGATCAGAAGCTGCCGCTGACAGGATGGCCGAGACATCGCCAGTGTCTTGATCGGGGAACGCCTCAGCCGACAGTTGCGCCAACCTTGCCTTTAATATTTTATGATTGTTCGTTATTTTTGGTTGCGGGAGTAGGATTTGAACCTACGACCTTCAGGTTATGAGTCACCTCTAGGCGTTTTCTACGTGGTTCGCCGGATTGCGCTCATCTACCCTATCTTATTGGAATCGCTCATTCTTCATTGACGCGCGTTGCGCTTGGGTTCTACGCCTTACCCCGTGATTTGCGTTCAAATGCTTCCACTGTGCTTCCACAGATCGGGGCAAGACTGAGGGATAGAGCATGCCAAAGCTGACCAAGCGAAGCGTTGACGGGTTCGCCATCCGCGACAAAGGCTATTTCGAATGGGATAGCGAGATTAAAGGATTTGGCGTCCGTGTCATGCCGTCCGGCACCAAGACCTATCAGGTGCAGTATCGCAAAGGCGGGCGCACACGCCGCGCGTCTATTGGGCGGCATGGCAATATCACCGCCGACCAAGCCCGCAACCGCGCCAAGGAAATCATGGGCGAGCTGTCCAAGGGCGAGAACCCGGTTGAAGAGATCGCCCAGCATCGCCGCGCGCCCACCGTCGCCGCCCTATGCGAGCGGTTTTTCAAAGACCACGTGCAGCACCGCTGCAAAGCCAGCACGCAAAGCGAGTATCGCCGCGCAATTGATCTGTTCATCAATCCGGCGCTTGGCAATTTCAAAGTCGTCGATGTGGAACGCCGTGACGTGTCCGAGCTGCACCACAAAATGCGCGGCAAACCCTATCAGGCCAACCGGGTGCTTGGCGTCCTGTCCAAGATGTTCAATCTAGCGGAGGTCTGGGGCCTGCGTCCGGACGGGTCAAACCCGTGCCGTCACGTGCCAAAATACCGCGAGGAGAAGCGGGAACGGTATCTGAGCCAGTACGAGCTGCAAAACCTCGGGCAAGCGCTGACGGAGGCGGAACGCGACGGATCGGAAACGCCTTACATCGTCGCCGCCTTTCGATTGCTGATTTTGACAGGTTGTCGCTTGGGCGAGATACAAACCCTGCAATGGGGCTTTATCACTGATCAGGGAATGGAGCTGCCAGACACCAAGACCGGTGCGCGGCGCATTCCCTTGCCCAAAGCCGCCAGAGCGGTCCTGAGCGTCCTGCCCCAGCTACCTGACAACCCTTACGTTATCGCGGGCAAGGTGCCGGGCCGCTATGCCACCGACCTACAACACCCGTGGCGGCGCATCCGAGAGCGGGCGGGCCTTGATGATGTGCGCATTCACGATCTGCGCCATACCTACGCATCGAACGCGGTTTCTTCGGGCATGCCGATTCAGATGGTTGGGCGCTTGCTAGGCCACACCCAGATACAGACCACCATGCGTTATGCGCATCTGGCCGATGATCCTGTAAGGCGCGCGGCGGAAGAGAACGCAGACCGATTGAGCAATCTCGTAGGATCAGGATACGTTACAGAACTGGGCCTTCGGGTTGTGAAATAGCTAAGCCGATACCCTACGTATCGTAACGTAGGGAATTGGCCCCTCCAAATGGCCGGAAATATTCCCTAGGCTACGGTAGGAATAGCAGTCAGACAGTGAGGCCACCTTGACCAAGATTTCCGATGAGCAGCTCCTTAGGCTTTGGCGTGCAAGCTACCCACTATGGCAGGCTTGGCTGACGTTTTCAAAAGCTCAAGATCGGCAGAGGTGGAAAGCCCTTATGGAGACCTCTGCGATGGACGCGCTTTCAGAAGGGGCCAAGGCGGTATCAGAAATTGACGCTGATTTTTCCACCAAGATCACACAGGTATTCGCAGGCACTCAGAAAATATTGAGAGAGCGCACAGCCCATCAGACCAAGCTGCAACAGGGCATCTTGAAATTCATTAAAGACGGCCACTTGCACGGTTTTGGCTTCGAGCCGCCAAGAACACTGAACGCGGTCCCGGTCGCTATCCCCAAAAGTGCTTGGTCCGGTCACATCGACTGGGAAAACAACACGCTAACCTTTGAGAGCATAAAGCTTGTAGAGGTGCGGCTCACCACAAACCGCATTCGCAATGAAATCCTAGAGCGTGGGAATGTCGACAAGACGCCCGTCCAGCCACAAGGGCGGCCAACGGTTAGGCACGCCATCGAAGCGGCATTCTACGCTCTAAACGAAGCCGGAAAGGTTGACCCTACAGCGTCCCAAATGTCTCATTACCCGCTGATCAGGGAATGGCTAGAATTGAACCATCCAGACCTGAAAGTACCACCGGCGTACATAAATCCCGAAACTATCAGACTGCATTTCTCTCCTTTTTTCAATGCCTTGAAGAAACCCAATAAACAATAAACAATAAACTCTATGCTATTTTATTGGCATTTTTTTTGGTCGGCGTCTGATCCAAGTTCAACGCATCGAAGCGCAAACAGGGATCGAACAATGCAACTACAGCCAACCACACACGACCAAGGCAAACCCCCTTCAACCTTCTGGGACGGGTTTATCACCGAAACCGAGGCAGCGGATTACCTCTGCCAAAGCATACGCACCTTGCAGAAATGGCGCGTCACAGGCTTCGGCCCGCATTTCTACAAGCCGGGCCGCTCCGTGCGCTATCGCCGCCGCGATCTTCGCGAATGGGCAGAAGGCCGCAGGCGGCAACACACTTCGCAACATTGAGTTTTGCCCCTGAGGGGTTGGTAGCACCTCAGGGGATTTTGGGGCCGGATGGCTCAAAAAGGGGCGCGGGGTAAACGCATCTCGCGCCCTTCCTATGTCTGCCGCAATGCCAAGCATCCAAGGAGGAACACATGGCCAATCAACCCGCTTACAAGGTCCGGCTGGGCCTTATCACGGCGACTGTGTGGGACAATGACGGTTTCTATTCCGTCGATATGTCCCGAGCGTATCGCAACAGCGAAGGAGAGTGGCAGAACACCGCCACCTATTCGCATTCCGACCTTCTCAACATCGCCAAATGCGCCGAGCGCGCCGAAATCTGGATCAGCAGGAAAATCAATCATGCACAGCAATAACATCAATGCCGGGGCCACGCCCCGGCCCCAAAACAGTAGCTACCCCGCCGGAGGCACCTATGATGCACGCGCCCAACGTCGAGGGCAAAGGGGGGTCCTAGTAGCACCCCCCTCTGGAAATACAGACCACCCTGACAGCTATCAGGTTTTGCATCGTGGGTTTGACACTCTGACCGTCGCGATCAAGGCCAACATCCCGCCTGAGGTGTTTGAGTATCTGGAGGCACAGAAGGAAATAGCCGAGGCAGAGGGGCAGGATATTCTGATCGGCTTGAATGATGTCCCTCTGCACCTCAAGGGCCATGGCGGGGCCGGGTATCGCTTCATTGCCAATGGCGGCCCCATGGGCGCGCAATGGGCGTTCAAGAAGCCCAACGCAAATGACCCGTGGGGCATCCGTGTCACGCTTGGATCAACCTTCATGGCAACGCAGGGCCTTGGCGCGGCTAAGGCGCATCTGGAGGGTGTGCTAGAGCGGTTGGGCATCCGAACCCGGCCAGAGGACTACAGCATCTCCCGCGTGGACTACTGCGTGGATATCTTGGCTGCGGCGGACTTTGCCCTCAATCCGGAACAGTTCGTGATGCATTCCAGCACAAACCGACGCGATCACATCGCCAACGCGGATATGAAGGTGTCGGGTAAATCGGGGCGCGTGACGTCTGTGACCATCGGCAGCCCGCGCGCCCGGCAGGTGATCGTCTATGATAAACGCGCCGAGGTGATCCAGACACACAAGCCTCATTGGTGGTTTATCTGGAACCAGACGCGCAAAGCTCAAGGGCAGCCCCTGATTGGGCCGGAAACGCCTGATCTGCGCATCTGGCGGGTCGAGCTGCGCGCGGGTAAGGACCTGCTGAAGGACCGCTGGGATATCCGCACATGGGAGGACCTGTTCACCCGATTTGGCGATATGTCCTTTGAGACGGGCAAAGTGGTGCGCTACACCGACCCGGCTCCCAGCGACAGCAACCGTGCGCGCTGGCCCAATCACCTCATTTGGGAGACTGCGATGGGGGAGATCAACACTGATCTGATCGAGATGTTCGAAGGGTCAGACCCGAACCCGCTCAAAGAGGTGCAGCGCGCGCACCACATCAGCACGCTTCTGAAGAACATTAAGGGCAGCACGATCACGCTGGCAGCGCTTGAGGGGGTTGAGATTGATGATCTGCCCCGGTTCTTTGGGGACACCGCCAGTGCGCTTCAAAGCGAGGTGCAGGCTAATCCAGAACACACAGCCAAGCAACTACGCGCGGCGCGGGATCGGTATGTGTTTATCGCTCCGGCGAATAAGAACGCTGGGCCGGAGCAGGAAGGGGGCTGAGCGTGCTTCGGCTCGGGCGGTAGCTCTCACCGCCCGTCACCATCGAAGTCAAGCCGCCCAAAGGCCACGCACTTGCCAGAAGGCAACTGCGCGGCCCTTTTTATCGGCAGTCCACCGACCTCCACTATGGGCGGATTCCGGACCTTCGCTGCATTCGCAACATTCGGTAGCAGCCCATGGAAAAGTGGACCTTTCAGCTTTGCTATCCTACGCTGAGGCAATATCAATTACAGAGCGGAGCATGCTTTGTTGGGCAACCTGGGAGAGAGATGGGCGGATTGACTAGTGCAGTTCATTGAAGGTGGTCCGGACATACCAGATGAACTGCTTCTGGCCCTGGATGAAGGCCGAGTCGTATTCTTCTGTGGTGCGGGTGTTTCACGGGCGAAAGCGAATCTGCCGGATTTCGGGGGCTTATCGAAAGACGTTCTGAACGCACTGCGCGTCGAAGACGACTCTCTTGCCGCGAAGGTTCTCGCCGAAATCAATAGAGTGGAAAAGCAGACCGGCGTTCCGGGTTTGATTTCAGCCGACCGCGTTTTCGGTCTACTTGAGCGCGACTTCCTTGAAAGAGACATTGAGTCCGCCGTTGCGCAAGCTCTTGACCCCCAAAAGGTGAGGGATTTCGACCCTGAGAAGGGTGTGGACCTGTCGGCACATGAAATTCTGCTGGACCTTGCCACGACCAAGGATGGTGTAACGAAGCTAGTCACGACAAACTTTGACCGATTGTTTGATGATTGCGGGCGAGGATTGAAGGTGTGGCAGCCGCCAAGGCTACCCGACCCGGCAAGACCGGGGGACTTTCATGGGATCGTCTATCTGCATGGCCGTGCGAAGGGTGACTACGATGGGGCTGAGGACGATGGGTTCGTTTTGTCGAGCGCTGAATTCGGGCGTGCATACCTTGCAGAAGGTTGGGCAACCCGCTTTTTCAAAGATGTGATCGATCACTATTCCGTGGTGTTCGTTGGCTACAACGCGGACGACCCTCCAGTACAATATCTGCTGGAGGCCCTGAACAAATCAAACGGACGGTTGGATGAGGTCTACGCCTTTCAGTCGGGTGATGCGGACGATGCGACGTCCCGCTGGGAACACAAGGGTGTGACCGCAATCCCGTTCTCCAAGGACGACTACGCAAACTTGTGGGATACCCTTGAGGAATGGGCTCGGCGCGCCAAAGACCCGGAAGGTTGGCAGGTAAAGACCATAGCGATGGCCCAGCACGGCCCCGAAGGCCTTTCGCCTTTCGAACGCGAACAAGTCGCGCACTTGGTTTCGACTAAAGAGGGCGCACGCAAATTTCTTGAAAGTGATCCGCTTGCGCCAGCCACGTGGCTTTGTGTCTTTGATAGCTCAATTCGCTATTCAAGGCCGGACGTAGTTCGATCCGGCGAGGACGAAGGAAAAGTAGTTGACCCATTTTCCTTCTATGGATTGGCGAGTGACCCCACTCCCACTCCGATAAATCCGGAGGACTTCAATCCGAAACGCGAGACTCCAACGACGGCGTGGGGTGCTTTCGCGCTTAACCGTCGGGACCGCAAGGAACTGCGGGACGAACACATTACAACTATGCGCGGCGGCCAGTCCCTCTACTCTGGGCCACTGCCAGATAGGCTCGGCATCCTCGGGCTTTGGGTTGGAAAGGTCGCCAATCAAAATGCTGCCGTATGGTGGGGCGCACGGCAAAGCGGCTTGCATGGCGGCATTCAGCAACAGATTCGATGGAACTTGGAAAGGACCAACGCTGATTGCGCCCCGCACATTCTCCACGCTTGGCACTATCTTTTCGACCACTGGCGAGCCGGAACAGATGCAGACCGCCTTGATTGGTACCGCTTTGCGGATGAAATCAAAGTTGTGGGCTGGAACAGTACAACGGTTCGAAAGTACGAGAAGCTTTCGCGGCCACGTATGACGGCTGGACACAACTATTTCCGCTCTACCGTCGCACCACAGACCAATGATGAAACGAGCCTTGGCGATTTGATCCTTCTGGATTTGGCTTACACAGAAGACAGCCCCGAAATCGCCATACCAGATGAATGGTTGCCCGGTGTTGTTTCGGCCTTGAAGCGCAATCTGGATATTGGAATTCAGTTAGAGACTGAGCGTCGGCACTACAGGTGGCTGGACATTCCGCCAATCATGCCTTCGGACGACCCCGACATAAGCGACTATGCACGCAATGAAGGGTTTACTGGTGCTGTGTTGTCCTATGCCACCCTGTTCGAACGGCTTGTGGAACTGGACGTTGAGAAAGCACGAAGGGAAGCCTCGACATGGCCCACAGACGACGACAACGTGTTTGCCCGGTTGCGGATATGGGCAAGCCGGTTCGAAGCGCTGGTTCCCAACGAGGACTTCAACGACTTCTTTGAGTTGGTTAGCCGTGATGCGTTTTGGAACATCCGGCACCAGCGTGACCTGTTGCTTACTTTGCTGGAGCGCTGGGCAACACTGCCAATACCCGCAACAAGACGGATCGAAGAGCGTATCCTAGAAGGCCGGGAACGTTGGGAAAACGAGGCGGAGCACGAATTCGTTCAGCGGTGCGCTTGGGACATCGCCGAACGCCTTCATTGGCTTCGTTCGAAGGGATGCAACCTGAACGTCAATTACGACGAAGAAATTAGACGGCTTCAAAACGCAGCCCCCGATTGGTCGCCGGAACATGCCGAAAATGCCGATCGTTCGTGGGAAAGCCGTGGCGGAACGGTACGTACCGAAACAGAACATAGCGGTCTTCTGTCAGAGCCGCTATCTAACGTGCTAGCAAAAGCAAAGGAAATTGGCGGACGAACCGGGCTGGCACTCGTTGACTACGATCCATTCGCGGGTTTGTGCGCGAGCCATCCAATCATGGCGTTGTCTGCCTTGCGACTGGAAGCCAAGCGCAGCGAGTACCCGGAATGGGCTTGGCGGCGCTTTCTGCATTCGGAGAACCGAAAAGACGACAATAGCCGCTTAAAGAAATTTATAGCCGAACTTGTCATTTCTGCGGACGATGAAGCCTTGCTGGGCATCCTATTCCCTGTGTCCGAGTGGTTTCTCTCAACCACCGCAAAGCTGCCTGACGAATGCGTTCCCACCTTTGAGCGGTTGGCTACGCGCCTAATCTGCCTCCTGACCGACAATCCAGACGCGGGTGGCTCTGGTGTTGTTCGCGGCAATCGCGACCCCGATTGGGCGACAGAATCTCTAAACTCGCCTGCGGGGAAAATCGCCCAAGCATTATATCACGATCCGCGCCGCAAAGACCTTGAAGAAAACCAAGGGCTACCCGCTGAATGGCGCACTATGGTTGAGGCTGCGTTGACGTTACCCGGAGACAATGGCCACTTCGCTCTAGTCTTTTGTAGCTACCTCTTGAACTGGTTCCACTATGTCGACTCCGAATGGACGAAAGAAAAGCTGCTTTCTGTCCTGCGAACAAACAACGCTGAAACCTTGGAAGCTTGGTGGACCGGCTATCTTTGGGGTGCGCGAGACCTTCCTAGCTTTGACCTGTTTCAAGTCTTGAAGCCTCACTTGTTGGCGAAAGCTGCTGGTCAGACGTACGAGGAGCGGAGCAACCGTGACAAGCTAGCCGGACTGGTGCTGGCAAGCTGGGGTCGCCCTGATCCAAAGACGGGCGCGGAACGCATTTCCGACGACGAGTTCCGCCAGGTCTTGTTCGATGCAGGGGATCGTTTTCGGTCTCGCGTGTTGTGGCAACTTGAGCGGTGGAGCAAAGAGGACGGCGATAGTGGAGAGTTTTGGAAGCCACTCCGAGAACGTTTCCTACGCCAAGTTTGGCCCATTCAAAAAGCGGCCCGGACACCCCACAATTCGGCTCGCTTGATCGAACTTGCATTCTCTGATGAAGATAGCTTCATCGCTATTTCAGACGCGATATTGCCTTTGATAAGCAAGATCGAACGCGATCACATAATGCTGCCTTCTATCCGGCGCGGCGAGGGGAACATTGTTGATAAGCACCCGGAGCGCGTACTTGAAATCCTGCACTTGGCCCTGCCGGAAGATGCGAATAGTTGGCCCTACGAGATAGACGCAACCATAGAGCGCATTGCCGTTGCCGTTCCACCCCTTCGAGTGGACCCTAGATGGGTGGAACTGAATCGGCGCTGGAACTCAAGATGACTAATCGACGCCAAACGCCAACAGGGTCCCACGCTCCTGACTTCCGATCACACAATTATCTCGGGGCGCAGCGAATTTCCGGTTCGACGGGCCGCACCGCAGCATCGTGACAGCATGTCGAACGGCAGCTCTGGGCCGTCTGTGAAAGGGGCTTGTGGGCTGGGGGACGCTACACGCCGCATGAAGGAATTGGTTTCAGGGCAACGCGTCACTTGCAGCCTCACGGGCGGACACAGCTAGGACCGATGGATTGGAAGCTGTCGCTTGCTGAATGGCCGAGACATTGCCGGTGTCTTGATCCGGGAACGGATTTCCCGCCGGTGGCGCTAGCGTTGCTGTGTTGTCACACAAGGTTTCTCGCATCGGCTGCTTCCACAGTGCTTCCACGCGCTGCAGCAACGCCAAAAGCCACCCCTAAAGACAGGCCGTAACGCACTGATATTGTTTGGTAAATTTGGTTGCGGGAGTAGGATTTGAACCTACGACCTTCAGGTTATGAGCCTGACGAGCTACCGGGCTGCTCCATCCCGCGACACTTGGTGGTATTTAGAACACCGTAGAGAGATACAATCGATCAAGGAATTTACTAGGTTTGGCGGTGACCTACTCTCCCACGCCTTAAGACGCAGTACCATCGGCGCGACAGCGCTTAACGGCCGGGTTCGGGATGGGACCGGGTGTTTCGCTTGTGCTATGACCACCAAACCGAGAAAATTCCTTAATCGTCCAAGTCAACTACGCATGTTGGTGTGTATGCTTTTGATCGTCCTGTAAAAGTCTGGCTTTTACTGGATCAAATCAAGCCTATCGAGCAATTAGTACCAGTCAACTGAACGCATTGCTGCGCTTACATCTCTGGCCTATCGACGTGGTGGTCTACCACGGCTCTCAGGGATACCTTGTTTTGAGGGGGGCTTCCCGCTTAGATGCCTTCAGCGGTTATCCTGTCCGTTCATAGCTACCCAGCACTGCCGTTGGCACGACAACTGGTCCACCAGTGGAACGTTCACCCCGGTCCTCTCGTACTAGGGGCAACTCCTCTCAAGTATCCTACACCCACGGCAGATAGGGACCGAACTGTCTCACGACGTTCTAAACCCAGCTCACGTACCTCTTTAAACGGCGAACAGCCGTACCCTTGGGACCTGCTCCAGCCCCAGGATGAGATGAGCCGACATCGAGGTGCCAAACACTGCCGTCGATATGGACTCTTGGGCAGTATCAGCCTGTTATCCCCGGCGTACCTTTTATCCGTTGAGCGATGGCCCTTCCACTCGGGACCACCGGATCACTATGGCCGTCTTTCGACTCTGCTCGACTTGTCAGTCTCGCAGTCAGGCTGGCTTCTGCCATTGCACTCAACGAGCGATTTCCGACCGCTCTGAGCCAACCTTCGCGCGCCTCCGTTACGCTTTAGGAGGCGACCGCCCCAGTCAAACTACCCGCCACGCAGGGTCCCGGATCCGGATAACGGACCGCGGTTAGACTTCAAACAGAACAAGAGTGGTATCTCAAGGGCGACTCCACAGAGACTAGCGTCCCTGCTTCAAAGTCTACCACCTATCCTGCACATGTTGTGTCTGAAGCCAGTGCGAAGCTGTAGTAAAGGTGCACGGGGTCTTTCCGTCTAACCGCGGGAAACCTGCATCTTGACAGGTAATTCAATTTCGCTGAGTCGATGTTGGAGACAGCGGGGAAGTCGTTACGCCATTCGTGCAGGTCGGAACTTACCCGACAAGGAATTTCGCTACCTTAGGACCGTTATAGTTACGGCCGCCGTTTACCTGGGCTTCAATTCAGAGCTCTCACCCCTCCTTTTAACCTTCAGGCACCGGGCAGGCGTCAGACCCTATACGTCGTCTTGCGACTTCGCAGAGCCCTGTGTTTTTAGTAAACAGTCGCCACCCCCTGGTTTGTGCCCCCAGCCAATACTTGCGTAGAAACTGGGCCTCCTTCTCGCGAACTTACGGAGGTATTTTGCCGAGTTCCTTCAACATCGTTCTCTCAAGCGCCTTGGTATTCTCTACCAGTCCACCTGTGTTGGTTTAGGGTACGATCTCATGATGGAGCTATTTCCAGGAACCGATTAACGGCCCACCCAATCCAATAAGGGTGAACAATCTTCACGATCCGTCACTTCCATCTGGCCCAGGAATATTAACCTGGTTCCCATCGACTACGCCTTTCGGCCTCGCCTTAGGGGTCGGCTTACCCTGCTCAGATTAGCTTTAAGCAGGAACCCTTGGACTTTCGGCGACAGTGTCTCTCACACTGTTTGTCGCTACTCATGTCATCATTCTCACTAGTGATCTCTCCACGGGATCGCTCACGCGCCCGCTTCATCGAAAGCTCCTTGTCTCCGTAATGACCGAGGTCACTAAAGAGACATGGAACTATGTCACACTACGCTCTGCTACCACGTGCATTACTGCACATCCTAAGCTTCGGCTCATGGCTTGAGCCCCGTTACATCTTCGCCGCAGGACAACTTATTTAGACCAGTGAGCTGTTACGCTATCTTTAAAGGATGGCTGCTTCTAAGCCAACCTCCTGGTTGTTTTGGTCGTCCCACCTGCTTTCCCACTTAGCCATGAATTAGGGGCCTTAGCTGTAGGTCAGGGTTGTTTCCCTCTCGACTACGGACGTTAGCATCCGCAGTCTGTCTGCCATCTAGTACTTCTCGGTATTCGGAGTTTGGTTAGGATCAGTAAGCCTGTGGGGCCCCATTACCCATCCAGTGCTCTACCCCCGAGGGTATTCGGATGACGCACTACCTAAATAGTTTTCGCAGAGAACCAGCTATCTCCGAGTTTGATTGGCCTTTCACCCCTAGGCACAACTCATCCCGACCTTTTTCAACAGGTGTGGGTTCGGTCCTCCAGTTAGTGTTACCTAACCTTCAACCTGGTCATGCCTAGATCACTCGGTTTCGGGTCTAATGCATCTAACTCATTCGCCCTATTAAGACTCGCTTTCGCTACGCCTACACCTAACGGCTTAAGCTTGCTAGATACACTAAGTCGATGACCCATTATACAAAAGGTACGCCGTCACAAGACTGGACACTGATAACAATCATTTTGTTGGGATAGACACTCTGAACTGAACGGTCTCAAGACCGGGGTTCAGGCTGTAGATCCCTGCATTCGAGCGGTGATCAAAGCTGATGGCCATACGCGTGCCAACTTTGTTTTGATATCCGAACTCGATCCCAGATCTAAATTCGATCGGTCCACCTAAATCCACTCCACTGCCCTTTTCATAAAGGCCAATCATTGAGTGTAGTTGAGTATAAAACCGATCATTGCGTGTGGAGTATGTCAGGGCTTGGCCAAGGCCAGCCCAAAGCTCTCCATCGCTGGTTGCAGATGCGCCATAGATCCATTGAAACGGACCAGAAGCGACACTGGTGTCACGGCGAAAGTAGATTTCCTCGCCAACCTCATTCTCTTGGAACGTCGTAGCTCCAACAGAGATGCTGTTATAGGCTTGGACATCATTTTTCGCCAGGCACCCTTCATTACCACAGTGATTCACACCTGCATCAATGATGCCGGCAAGAATGAACAGAACCCCAAAGGTTCCGTCCGTAATGAATGCTAGATCTGACATGTTTCATCCCCCATGTGTTTTCACATGTGTGATGAAGCAGATTGTCATTAGAGTCCAGTCAAGCTCCGACTGATTGTAGGCGTTCGGTTTCAGGTACTGTTTCACTCCCCTCGTCGGGGTGCTTTTCACCTTTCCCTCACGGTACTGGTTCACTATCGGTCAGTAAGGAGTACTTAGCCTTCGAAGGTGGTCCTCCGATCTTCAGACAGAATTTCACGTGTTCCGCCCTACTTAATACGTCCTATCATGCTTCATATACGGGGCTATCACCCACTATGGCCGTGCTTCCCAACACGTTCTATTCACACTCAAGGCTCGGCTGGTCCCCGTTCGCTCGCCGCTACTAGGGGAGTATCAATTGATTTCCTTTCCTCCGGGTACTTAGATGTTTCAGTTCCCCGGGTTTGCTCTTATAAACCTATATATTCAGTCTATAAGTACCTGTTTTACCGCATTATTAGCCATCCCGAAGGATAGTAATAACACAGTATCAGGTGGGTTGCCCCATTCAGAAATCCATGGATCAAAGCTTATTCTCAGCTCCCCATGGCTTATCGCAGAGTATCACGTCTTTCATCGCCTCTTACTGCCAAGGCATTCACCAAACGCCCTTTTCGCGCTTGATTTGATCCAGAAAAAGCAAGACTAGCTTGCGCGGTGACGGAAGCTGGTAAGAAACCACCACCTTTATTCTAGAACAAAAGCATACTTTCCCGCCTAGCCACCAGTGGTGACTAGACAATGCTTAATCCCGTGCAGGATTAAGCTTGGTTAGTGTACTTGACTTGGACAACTCTGTTCGTTTCAGTTTGAGAT